>JANNPG010000035.1:0-21829 GCA_031399805.1 Betaproteobacteria bacterium
GCGGCGCACCGCTGCGCCGGCGGTCTGTTGCGCGCAAGTCTGATCTACGACCGCAGCGCGCGGCGTATCAGGCAGGCGTGTTTCGGCGGCGACGTTGAGGTAAGCCCGCCGCGCACGCTCGCCGACCTTGAAGCAGCGCTGCGCGATACCGTGGTTGAGCGTCTCGCGTACAACGTGCGCGTTTTTTTCGCGGGACGGGCAATCGACATGCCGCTGCTGACGCCGGACGATTTTATTGCCGTCGTGCGGCGCGCGTTGAAACTGCCGCTCACTGCGCAAAATTCATAAACGCTAACGACCGCGTGGGTAATCCGCCCTCGCTCGTGATCAGGTGTTACGCCAGAACCGGCGGCCGGTCAGTCGCCGGCGCCCGACCCGTCGGCCGCCGCGGTGTCGCCCTGCCACAGCATGTCGTAACCAAGTTCCTTGCTTTCCGTGCACAGCTCGGCGAGCGCGGAGAATTTCGACTTGAACAGGTTGTCTGCATGGGATTTCTCATGCTCGTCAAACGAGCGCCAATAAGTGACGATCGCGATGTGGGCAGCGGTGCCGCTGACGGCGCCTAGCGAGCCTTCGTCGGAAACGAAGCCTGAAAACCTGAACACCTGGCCGGCGATGAACCCGCCCTTGTCCCCGCCATAGGTCTGCTTGACGGCACTGCACATCTCGCCAATCGCCAGTTCGGCCTCGTCCATGGTCGCCCCTGGTTTGAGTTTGACGGTGTTGAACAGCATTTTGGCGCCGTAGGGTATGGTTACGGGATCAAACATGAGTTTCTCCTCGGTGAAAAGCGGCTTCGCGCGCGGGTTACGTGAATCGCAATCATAATGTTTTGCGCGGGCGGTTGCACGGGACTAGCCCGACAAACCCAGTGTCCGGCGCGCCGCCGCCATGACCAGGCGCACGCCACGCCACAGGCGCGGCAGCAGCCAGACCATCAGTATGATCAGCAGGATCAGAATCGCGAGCAGCGCCAGCGGGTATTTGAATGCAAACCATACTACGCCCGCTGCCAGCGCATCCTCAGTCAACGACGCGGTCCAGTTGCTGAATGGTTCGGGCGAGGTATTGATCAGCGCGCGGCTGCCGGCTTTGGTGAAGTGCGCGCCGGCCGCCAGCGTGCCGCCGAGAATTGCCGCGGCGAGTGCTAACGCGGCACTTTGATCTGCGACCGCGGCGGCCGCGAGCAAAGCTCCGCCCGGTATGCGGATGAAAGTCTGGAACGCGTCCCACACGCTGTCGAAGCCCGGAATCTTGTCGGCGCCGAATTCGACCACAAACATGAAGCCGGTGACCGCCATCACCGCAGGGTGTGCGACGATCTCGAGGTCGGGCGGCAGCGCGATCATGCCGAAGTAACGCAAGGTGCCGAGGAAAAACAATACGGCATAGAGGCGCAAGCCGCTCGCCCAGCCGAGTCCGGCTGCCATCGCCACCGGCGCAACCCATTCCATAGCGTGAGATCCCGTGATTGGTGCCGCAGTGTAACCCGCCGCTTTTCGCGACCGCAATCGGTGCTTGACAAGAAAGCGCGCCGCCGATCGACACCGCATTCAAGCGCCACGCCGCGCGCGTTCGAACCTGGTTGCTTACGCGTGAAGAACCGCTGCTACGGACGTGTCAGCCTTCGATCACGCCGATACGCACGTAAATCTTGCGAATATGCGCGCGCAGCCGCGGCAACTGGCGCGCCAGCGCGATCGCGCCCGCGACACAGCATACGCCACCGATGAAAAGCGTATGGCCGGCGCCAATCACGTGCGCAAGCGAGCCGGCGGCGAAGCTGCCGAGTGGGCTCATGCCGAGGAAGGCGACCGTAAAAAAGCTCATCACGCGGCCGCGTTTTTCGTCGGCGACTATGGTTTGAAAAATCATACTCACCCCCATGCCGACGAGAATGATGCCAAAGCCGGTCAGCATAATCGCAAAGAGCGACAGCCACAGCAGCTTCGATTCGGCGAACACCATGAGGCTCACGCCGGCGAGGGCCGCGCCGAACACGATATGGCGCGCGAGCCCGCGCACGTCCTTGCGCGACGCGAGGTAGATGAGGCCGCTCGAGCCGCCCAATCCGGCGGCGCCGATCAGAAAGCCCAGCATGCGGGCGTCACCCTGAAATACTTCGGCGGCGAAGATCGGCATCAACGCCTGATACGGAGTCGCCATGAAACTCACCAGCGCCACGATCGGCAGCAGGATCCGCACCGGCACCAGTTTCGCCGCGTAGTGGGCGCCATCCTTGAGTCCGTGCCACAGCGATGCGCTGGCCGCCTTGGCGGTGTGCCCCTCGATCTGCATCAATGCAATGACGACAATCACGGCGACTTTGCTCATGCCGTTGGCGAGAAAGCAGAACGCCTCGCTCGAGATCGCGATCAGGATGCCGGCGACGGTGGGGCCGATCATGCGGCCGGCGTTTTGCACGAAACCATTCATGGCAATCGCACCCGGCAAATCCTGTTTGCCCGGCACCAGTTCCGAGACAAACGACTGCCGGATCGGCGTGTCGGTGGCCATCACCACGCCCAGCAGCGCGGCCATTACGAGGATGTGCCACACCTCGATCAACTCCATATAGGTGAGCAGCGCCAGCGCCAGCGCCTGCACCAACGCGAGCGCCTGCGATGCGATCAGGAGCTTGCGCCGATCAAAGCGGTCCGCCCACAGGCCGCCCAGCGGCGCGAAAATGAGGATCGGAATCTGGCTCGCGAATGCGGTGACGCCGAGCAGGAAGGCCGAGCCGGTCATGCGATAAACGAGCCAGCTCATGGCGACCTGCTGGACCCAGGTGCCGAGCAGCGACAGCGACTGGCCGAAGAAATACAGCCGGAAATTGCGGTAGCGGAATGCGCGCAGCGCGTGTATCGCCACCCGCTTATTCCGGCTTTTCCAGCTTCGCCAGCTTCGCCAGTTGCGCACGCAACTTGGCGAGTGTGTCGTCGAGCTGGATCAACCGGATGCGCTCCTGTTCGACCACCGCGGCGGGCGCGCGGTCGACGAAATTCGAGTTGGCGAGTTTTTGCCGTGCTTTTTCGGCCTGACCTTCCTGCGCGGCGATTTCCTTGTTGATGCGCGCGATTTCGGCGGCAACGTCGATTTTGACGTCCAGCATTACGCGCAACCCGCCGACCACCACCACCGGTGCCGGTGACGACGGCAGGGCGGGGACCAATTGCACGTCTGACAGCTTGGCCAGCGCCTTGAGATAAGGGAGCAAAGCGCCGATGCCGACGCTGGCAAAGTCACCGTCGATTAGCGCCGCCACTTTCTCGGCCGGCGACAGCCCCATTTCACCGCGCAGCGAGCGGCATGCGTCCACCAGAATCTTCAGCGTATCTATTTGATTCGTCGCCTGCGGTGCGCGTTTTTGCATATCCGCTTCGGGGTAGGGCTGGAGCATGATGGTTGCACCTGCTTTGCCCGCGAGCGGTGCGACTTTCTGCCACAGCTCTTCGGTAATGAACGGAATGATCGGGTGCGCGAGCCTGAGAGTGGCTTCGAGCACGCGCACCAGCGTGCGGCGGGTTGCGCGCTGCTGGACCTCGTTGCCGCTGCCCAACTGCACTTTTGCCAGCTCTACGTACCAATCGCAGTATTCGTTCCACACAAACTCGTAGATCGCCCGCGACGCGTTGTCGAAGCGGTATTCCTTGAACCCGCGGGCAACTTCATCCTCCACGTCCTGCAGCGCCGCAATGATCCATTGATCGGCGGGCGAATACTCAAGCGGCAGGGATTCATCGAGCCCGCTGTCCTTGCCGTCGCAATTCATCAGTACGAAACGCGTTGCGTTCCACAGTTTGTTGCAAAAATTGCGGTAGCCGTCGCAGCGGGCGAGGTCGAAGTTCAACGTGCGCGCAAAGCTGGCGAGCGACGCGAAAGTGAAGCGCAGCGCATCGACGCCGAACGCGGGAATGCCCGCGGGATAATTCTTGCGGATGTATTTATCGATCTTGGTTTTGTGCTCGGCGCGCATGAGGCCGACCGTCGATTTCGCCAGGAGGTCGTCGAGCGAGATGCCGTCGATGAGGTCGAGCGGGTCGAGCGTATTGCCTTTCGACTTCGACATCTTCTGCCCGTCGGCATCGCGCACGAGGGCGTTGATGTAGACATGCCGAAACGGCACTTTGCCGGTGAAGTGCAGCGTCAGCATGATCATGCGCGCAACCCAGAAGAAAATGATGTCGAAGCCGGTGACGAGGACCGACGATGGCAGGAAGGTCTCGAGGTCCGGGGTTTTCTCCGGCCAGCCGAGCGAGGTGAAGGGCACCAGCGCGGATGAGAACCAGGTGTCGAGCACGTCCTCATCCCTGCGCAGTGAAGTGTGAGGCGTGAGGCGTGCGGCGTATTTCTCGCGCACCTCGGCCTCACTGCGGCCCACGTAAATGTTACCTTGCTCGTCATACCATGCAGGTATCTGGTGGCCCCACCACAGTTGGCGCGAGATGCACCAGTCCTGAATGTTTTCGAGCCACTGGTTGTAGGTCGTCACCCAGTGCTCGGGGAAGAACTTGACGTCACCTTGGGCAACCGCTTCAAGTCCGCTTTTGGCCAGACCTTCCATGCTGACGTACCACTGGTCGGTCAGCATCGGCTCGACGATGACGCCGGTGCGGCCCGAGCGCGGCACTCTGAGTTTGTACGGTTTTTCCGAGACCAGCAGTCCCTGCGCCTCAAGGTCGGCGAGCACGCGCCTGCGCGCTTCGAATCGATCGAGGTCGCGGTAGTCGGCCGGCGCATTGTCGTTGATCTTCGCGGCCAGCGTCAGAATGTTGATCGGCTCGAGTTGGTGACGTTCACCGATTTTGTAGTCGTTGAAGTCGTGCGCCGGCGTGACCTTCACGCAGCCGGTGCCGAACTCGCGGTCGACATAGCTGTCGGCAATGACCGGTATCGTGCGCGCGTTTCCGTTCACCTCACTCAGCGGCAGCCGGACGCGTTTGCCGATCAGGTGCTGGTAGCGCCAGTCGTCGGGATTGACCGCCACCGCAGCATCACCGAGCAGGGTTTCCGGCCGCGTAGTTGCCACGACCAGTGTCCCGGTGCCGTCTTCGAGCGGGTACTTGATTTCCCAGATTTTGCCGTCTTCTTCTTCGCTGTCGACTTCAAGGTCGGACACCGCGGTGCCCAGCACCGGGTCCCAGTTGACGAGCCGCTTGCGGCGGTAGATCAGGCCTTCCTCGTGCAGCCTCACGAACACTTCGACAACGGCTGCCGACATCTTTTCGTCCATCGTGAAGTAGCCGGCGCGCTGCCCTTCGGTATCCGCGTAAGTCCAGTTGCCGGAGGCGCCGAGCCGCCGCATCTGACGCGTAATCGTCGCGCCGGACTCCTGTTTCCATTTCCATACGCGCTTAATGAAGTTTTCTCTCGCGGCCGCCGCTGTTTCCCCCATCTGGTGGCGCGTCCTGCCCTCGGCTTCGAGCTGGCGTTCGACCACGATTTGCGTCGCGATGCCGGCGTGATCGGTGCCGATGACCCAGTGGGTGTTGCAGCCGCGCATGCGGTGATAGCGGATCAACGCATCCATCAGTGTCTGCTGGAACGCGTGCCCCATGTGCAGCGTGCCCGTGACGTTGGGGGGCGGCAACTGGATGCAGTAGGCGGGTTGCGAAGTGTCGCCCGCATGCGCGAAATAGCCGCGATTCTCCCACTCGGCATACCAGCGATTTTCTATCGCGCGCGGTTCGAAGCTTTTGGCGAGTTCCATTTTTGCGGCAGGCGGCGCGGAAAAGCCGGGCATTATACCGGACGTTTTCGCCGCGCCCGCGGCGTTTCCGGGTGGCGTTTCATCCGTAAGCCGCAATTGCTGTAGTTGAGTTTTGAGCGATTCCTCGATTGACGCCCGCACCATGGTGTCGATGTTGGCCTTGAGGTCGTCCCTGATCTTGTGCAGGGCCTGATCGAGTGCTCCCGCAATGTCGGGCATGAAACGGTTTTGCAGCGCTTCGGCTATTTGCGCGTCGAGACCCTGTTTCAACTTTTGATAAACACCGTGCTCCAGATTCTGCGCCTGCACGCGCGAGATGATTTCGCCGCTTTGGGGCAGGGTAGCATTCGCCGTCGGTTCGGCGTCTGCCGGGGTGTCCGCGCGCGTTTCCACCACCACTTGTGCGGACGCTGCAACGATGTCGGTCAGCGTCGGGATCGCGGCCGCGTCGAGCTCGCCGGCAACCGCTTCCGTCAGCGTCGGGATGGCGTCCGGATCGGCAACTGTTCCGGCTCTGGCACGATGCCGGTTGAGCAGCGCATCGGCGCGCCCCAGCAGGTCGTCTTCACCTGTCCCATCGATGTTTTCGCGCTGGCTCGACATTGGTCCGGTCGCGTTACTGCGCGCGCTTGCTCAGGTCGTGATTCTGGATCGCGTAGCCGCGGTCGCGGTAGAATCTGAAGCGCTCGCGCGCGTGGCCGCGGTCCGCCTCGTCGAGGCTGACGATTTCGATCAGGCGCTTAAAACGGCTGAAGAACGGCGGCCACTCGGCGCGCAGATTGATCAGCACGTCGTCATGCAGCAGGTTGGATCCGTCATGATCCACGATCACCGGCGTGACCGCGGCGAGCCGGTCGTCCGCTGTGCAGTGCGGAATGAAACTCACCGCTGGCGCGGTCCACAGCAGGCGGCTGAATTTCTGGCTCGCTTCGGCATCGGGACAGAAGGCGAGCACTTTCAGGCCCCGCGCGTACGCCTTGGCGCTCAACGCGCACGCAGTGTGCAGTTTGTTCTCGACGTGAAAGTAGAAATCGATCTGAGTCAAAGGCAACCCCTAAAAGCTTCACCGCGAAGGACGCGAAGGACGCCAAGGAGAAGCAAAGACGATTTTTGATTAAACGCCATAGTTGATTGATATTGGACGCTGCAATAGAGGCCTGTCCTTGAACCGAACCTCGATTTACCTTTGCGTCCTTCGCGTCCTTCGCGGTTCAAGATTTCGCCGCCTGGTCGATCAAATACTGCGTAAGCAGCGGCACCGGGCGCCCGGTGGCGCCCTTGGCGGCGCCGGATTTCCATGCAATGCCGGCGATGTCGAGATGCGCCCACTTGAATTTCTTGGTGAAACGCGCGAGAAAACACGCCGCAGTCACGCTGCCGGCGGGCCGCCCGCCGATGTTGGCGAAATCGGCGAAATTGCTCTTGAGTTGCTCCTGGTAATCGTCCCACAGTGGCAGGCGCCACGCGCGGTCGTGAGTGGCTTGACCGGCGGCGAGCAGCGCCTGCGCGAGTGCCTCGTCGTTCGCGAAGAGCCCGCTCGCGACATGCCCGAGCGCGATTACGCACGCGCCGGTGAGGGTGGCAATATCGATCACGGATTGCGGTTCGAAGCGTTCGGCGTAGGTGAGGGCATCACACAAAATGAGGCGGCCTTCGGCGTCGGTGTTGAGGATCTCCACCGTCTGTCCCGACATGCTGGTGACGATGTCGCCGGGCTTGGTTGCGGAGCCCCCCGGCATATTTTCGGTGGCGGGAATAATGCCAACGACGTTGATCGGAAGCTTCAGTTCGGCGACCGCCCGTAACGTGCCCAGCACGCTCGCAGCGCCGCACATATCGAACTTCATTTCATCCATCTCGGGCGCGGATTTGAGCGAGATGCCGCCGGTGTCGAACGTCACGCCTTTGCCGACCAGCGCGTACGGCTTCTGGCCGCGCGGCCCGCCGTCGTATTTGAGTACGATCAACTTGGGCGGTTCAACGCTGCCGCGCGCGACGGATAGCAGCGAGCCCATGCCGAGCTTCTCCATATCCTTGCGTTCAAGCACCTGCACGCCCAACTTGTACTGTTTGGCGAGCGTGCGGGCGGCCTCGGCGAGATAAGCCGGCGTGCAGACGTTGCCCGGCAGATTGCCCAGATCTTTGGCGAGACTCATGCCATGCGCGATCGCGGCACCCCGCTTGACGGCAGATGCGCCCGCGCGCAGTTCGTTGCGGTCGCCAACCAGGAACGTCAGGTGGCGCACGCCGCGCACCGGTTCGCGCTTGCTTTTCATGCGGTCGAACTGGTACGCGGTATCCGCCGCCGCGATGGCCGCCTGGGAGGCGCGCCAGGCGATGTCGCGCTCTTGCACACTGGCGGACAAACACAGTACCGCGTCCGCGACGCCGGTTTGTTTCAATGCGGCGATGGCCTTGTCGACCGCATTGCGAAACTTGCCGTCGTCGAACTCGCGTTCGCGTCCAAGGCCAACCAGCAGCACGCGTGCGGCGGCGATGCGCGGCACGTGATGCAGCATCAGGGTCGTGCCGGCCTTGCCTTCCATGTCGCCGCGTTTGAGTATGGCCGCCAAGTGCCCGCGCGCCGCGCGATCGAGCGCGGCACCCGCCGCAGTGAGCTTGCGCGGTTCGAATACGCCGATGACGATGCAGGCCGCGCGCGCGCGCTCCGGGCTACCGGTTTTTATGCTAAATTCCACGCCATTCTCCCGAAATTTGATGGTTGCCAGACAGGCTCTAATTATCTTCGCTCTCCGGGCAAAAATCAAAAGCGCGTCCGCGTGAAAATTTTCCATAATTCGCTGATGCGGGAATGCGCGGGCACGGCGGTCGCGACTTTCGTGGTGTTGCTCGGCATCACGGTGACCACCCAGCTCGTGCGTTTTCTCGGCCTTGCCGCCGGCGGCTCCATCACCTTTACGGGCGTGTTTGCGCTGCTCGCTTTCACCTCCTTCAGCTACCTGCCCGTATTGCTTTCCCTCACGCTGTTCATCGCGGTGCTGATGACGCTGACGCGCAGCTACCGGGATTCGGAAATGATCGTCTGGTTCAGCGCGGGGCTAAGCCTGACGCGCTGGATCCGGCCGGTGCTGTCGTTTGCCGTGCCGATCGTGATTCTGGTTGCGCTGTTGAGCCTGCTCCTGTCGCCGTGGGCGATCACCAAGAGCGAAGATTTCCGCAGCTATATGGACAACCGCGACGAGGTGTCGCAGGTGACGCCCGGGGTCTTCCGCGAGTCGAAGCAGAATGAGCGCGTATTTTTTGTCGAGAACGTCAACGAGGGGGAAAACAGGGTCGCCAACGTTTTTGTGAGTTCGACCCAGCACCAGAAAACCGGCGTGATGGTCGCTAAACGCGGCTTCCTGGAAACGGCCGAGAACGGCGACCGCTTTCTGGTGCTGCTCAACGGCCGGCGTTACGAAGGCACGCCCGGCACCACCGATTACAAGTTGAGCGAATTCGAGCGCTACGCGATGCGCATCGAGACGCGCGAGGCGAAGGCGTCCACGCCGTCGGCGAAATCGCTGCCGACGCTGGCGTTGTTGCGGGATCCAAATCCGCTCAATCTGGGAGAACTGGCGTGGCGCATCGGCTTGCCGCTGTCGGCGCTGATCCTGGCATTGCTCGCCATCCCGCTGTCGTTTGTCAATCCGCGCGCGGGGCGTTCGCTTAATCTGATCATGGCAATATTGATTTACATGATTTACAACAATTTTATCAGCATTGCCCAGGCGTGGATTGCACAACAACGGGTCGGCTTGCCGGTCGGCATGCTGGGCGTGCATGCGGCAATGGTCGCACTGCTTTTGGTGCTGTTTTTCAGGCGCCTGACTTTGTTTTCGGTGTTCCGGTATCTGAAATGAAAGTCATCAAACGCTACCTGTCGGCGGAGATCACCGCTTCCACGCTGCTCGTGTTCGCCGCGTTGTTGATGCTGTTCGCCTTCCTCGACCTCATTCACGAGCTGGGAGAGCTTGGCAAGGGAGCGTACCGGCTTCCTCTCATTATCGCGTATGTGGCGCTCAGCGTGCCGGGCCACGTTTATGAATTGTTCCCGATCGCCGCTTTGATCGGCACGCTGTTTGCGCTTGCCCAGCTCGTCGCGAATTCGGAATACACGGTCATGCGGGTTTCCGGCGTATCGATTCCGCGTATGGCCATGACGCTGGTCCAGGTCGGGTTGCTGTTCTCGGTGCTGACGTTTGCCATCGGCGAATTCGTCGCACCGCCGGCCGAGCAGTTTGCACAGCAGTTGCGCGCAAGGGCGATCACGGGCGTGATCGCGCAGGAATTCCGCTCCGGTCTGTGGGTCAAGGATGAGCGCAATTTCGTCAACGTTGCGCAGGTGATGCCGGACTCGGTGCTGCTCGGCGTAAAAATTTATGAATTCGACGCCCAACACCGGTTGCGCAGGATCAGTCTTGCGCAGCGCGGCGACTACCAGCAGAACAACCTGTGGCGTTTGCGCGAGGTCGTGCAGACCAATTTCGGGGACAGCAATACGACAGTGAACCGCATCGCCGAAGCCGACTGGCGGTCGGTCCTGGAGCCGCGTCTGCTCAGCTTATTGCTCGTGGTCCCGGAGCAAATGTCGGCGTGGGCTCTGTATTCGTACGTTCAGCACTTGCGCGAGAACAACCAGCAGACATCGCGCCACGAGATCGCGTTCTGGAACAAATTGATCTATCCGTTTGCGGTGCTGGTGATGATGGTGCTGGCGCTGCCGTTCGCGTATTACCAGCAGCGCGCGGGCGGCGTCGGCGGCAAGGTGTTCGCCGGTATCATGCTCGGCATCGGCTTCGCGGTGCTTGGGCGTTTATTTACCTACCTCGGGCTGCTGCGCGACTGGCCGCCGTTCTGGAGCGCGATAGTGCCGACGCTGATGTTCCTCGGTCTGGCGGTCGCGATGATGTGGTGGGGCGAAAGAAGGTAAGGCGGAAGGATGAGGGATGAGGGATGAAGGATGAATAAGAAATCTGCGCAACCCCGGGCTGCGCTCTTTCATCCTTCCGCCTTCATCCTTCATCCTTAATGAGCCGGGTGCCAGCCAGCCGGTCGTGCAGAAACTGACCGTCGCGGTCGATGAGCGCCCACCAAAAGCCGCCGCCGCATAAAGCGATGCTCGCTAGCGCGAACAGGTAGCGCAGCGCCCCTTGTTTCACGGTGATTGCGTTGCCGTCGCGGTCCATCACGCGGATATGCCATGTTTTCATCGGCAGCGTCTGACCGCTGCGGGTCCAGCAGTAGATAAAGTAAGCGGCGGTGACGGCGAGCAGATAGAGTTGAAACAGCGCTCGCGCGAGCGCTGCCGGGAGCAGCCCTTCGAAGGCCAGAAATGCCCAGCCGGCGACAAATATTATTGCGGCCAGCAGCAATATCTCGTAGCACAGGCTGCCGAGGCGGCGCCCCAGTCGTGCGGTTGCAGGTGGGGTGGCGCGCGCCGGTTGGTCGCTCAAGCGTTAAGGTTGTATCGCGGCGCTACTGCGTGGTGGTGCCCGGCGCTACTTCACTCGCCGGTTCTGACGGGGCGGCGAGCGACTGCTGGTACTGCTGCCATTGCGATTTGACCTCGTCGCGTTTGTCGGGCGGCAGTTTCTTGATCGTCTTGTATTTTTCACGCGCGCCGCGCCGCTGCTCCGGGGTGAGTCCGGCCCAGTCTTTCATTTGCGTTTGCAGCCGCTGCTGCTGTTCCGGTTTCATTTTCGGGTAAGCGTTGGCAATTTTTACCCATTTCTTGCGACTCGCGGTGTCGAGTTCGCGCCAGTCTTCCTTGAGCGGCGCGAGCACGGCCTGTTGCGCGGCAGTCAGTTCCGGCCAGTCGGGCTTGGCCGGCTGCGGCTGGGCGGCTGTTTTGGGCGGGACGGGGGCGGCGGCAACGACCGGGGCGACGAGGCTCAGACCAATAATTATTGCGACGAGCGCTTTAACCATGCTTCAAAATTGCTATCGAGATACGCGTTAATGGGCAGATCGTCGGTGAGCAGACCGGCGTCAATGTCGGCAATGTCATTGGCTTGTATCACAACCTGCCAGTAAGTAACGCCTATCAGGCTCAGCACCAGCAAGCCGAGCGCGAGCAGATTGCGCACATTGAAATGGCGGCTGTGGCTGAGGTGGAATGCGACATCGCCGGCCCACGCCAGGCCGAACACCGGTTGCGGCGCTTCACGGTAACGGTAGAGCGCCGCCTGACGGGCCGATTGCAGTTGATACAAAGTGCCCTGTTTGATGGTGCCCAGCCCCTGGTTCAGGCGCTGGATAATTTTGCCTGCCAGTTCCTGTTCGTTCATAGCGAAATTCCTTTATCTTTCAGAAGCAAAGCCAAGGCATGCGTCGCCCGCGAGCAGTGTGTCTTCACACTCCCTTCCGAGCAACCCATGATGACCGCGGACTCTGCGACATCCATTTCCTCCCAATAACGCAGCAGGAACGCTTGGCGTTGACGTTCAGGCAGTTTGCGCAAGGCTTTTTCAATTATTTCAAGGGTTTGAGACTGTTGTAACAAATCTGATGGGGCGCCCTGCGGGTTGGAGTTCGATTGGACCTCCAAAGTTTCCAGCGGATCATGTTCATCGCCGTCTTCGCCACCGCCCAGCGAGGAGATCGGTGTGGTCCACAGCGAGCGCACTTTCTGACGCCGGAAATGATCGCGGATGGTGTTCTGCAAAATACGCTGGAACAACATCGGCAGCTCACCTGCGGGGCGGGCGGCGTACTTATCGGACAACTTCATCATCGCGTCCTGCACGGCGTCGAGCGCAACTTGCTCATCGCGTGCCGCGAATAGCGCCTGCTTAAATGCGCGACGTTCGACGGCGGCGAGAAAATCCGACAGTTCCTTGCGGGTAGCCAGTGGAATCCGCCTCGGTGATGAACCCGGTTGCGCCGGGTTTCGTGTTGTTGAGACTACGCATGGGAGACACTTGCCGTCGCGCTGGACTAACGCGGCCGATCATTTCGGCGTTGACGTTATCTTGCGTCCGCGCCGAAATCAATCAAGGCATCTTAACAAAACGTATCGGCACTGCAACTTGCCGCGTAAGATGCGCGGCAAAGTCGGCGGTATCATGCTGTTTAATCAGATATTTGGCTTGACCAAATCGGGCGCAAAAGGTATCGTCCCCGGTTCTGTGTTTTTCTTGGAAAACGATAAGGTTTAGCTATGGAATTGAACGGCGCCGAGATCGTGGTGCGATGCCTGCAGGAAGAGGGGGTCGACTACATATTTGGTTACCCAGGCGGCGCGGTGTTGCACCTCTACGACGAATTGTTCAAGCAGGACAAGATCAAACATATTCTCGTGCGCCATGAGCAGGGCGCAATTCACGCCGCTGACGGCTATTCGCGCTCGACCGAGAAAATCGGCGTCGCTCTGGTAACGTCCGGTCCCGGCGTGACCAATGCGATTACCGGTATTGCGACCGCCTACATGGATTCGATCCCGCTGGTGATTATCACCGGCCAGGTGCCTACGCACGCGATCGGGCAGGACGCCTTTCAGGAATGCGACACCGTTGGCATAACGCGGCCATGCGTGAAGCACAACTTTCTGGTCAAGGACGTGAAAGATCTTGCGGTCACCATCAAGAAAGCGTTTTACATCGCCGGCAGCGGCCGGCCGGGACCGGTGGTGGTCGATATTCCGAAAGACATCACGCACCCCAGCCAGAAAGCCGAATTCGAGTATCCGAAGTCGGTCAGCATGCGTTCATACAGTCCGGTGGTGAAAGGCCACGCCGGCCAGATCAAAAAAGCGCTGCAGCTCCTGATCCATGCCAAGCGGCCCATGATCTACGCCGGTGGCGGAGTGGTGCTGGGCAATGCCGCGGCGGAGCTCGCGCAACTGGTGCGCCACCTGGGTTTTCCATGCACCAATACGCTGATGGGGCTGGGCGGCTATCCCGCGACCGACCGTCAGTTCGTCGGCATGCTCGGCATGCATGGCACGTATGAGGCCAACATGGCGATGCAGCACTGTGACGTGCTGCTGGCCATCGGCGCGCGCTTTGACGATCGCGTGATCGGCAATCCCAAGCATTTTTTTAGCGAGCCGCGCACGATCATCCACGTTGATATCGACCCGTCGTCCATTTCCAAGCGCGTCAAGGTCGACGTGCCGATCGTCGGCAATGTGCGCGAAGTGCTGCAGGAAATGACGAGACAGCTGCAGTCGGCCAAAGACAAACCGGAGGCCGCCGCGCTCAAGGCCTGGTGGAAGCAGATCGATGCGTGGCGCGGGCGCGATTGCCTCAAGTACGAACGCACGACCAAGATTATCAAGCCGCAGTTCGTGCTCGAGAAGCTCTACGCACTGACCAAGGGCGACGCATTTGTGACCTCGGACGTTGGCCAGCATCAGATGTGGGCGGCGCAGTTCTACAAGTTCGACAAACCGCGGCGCTGGATCAACTCAGGCGGCCTCGGCACGATGGGCTTCGGGCTGCCGGCGGCGATGGGCGTGCAGTTCGCTCATCCGAAGGCTACCGTTGCGTGCATAACCGGCGAGGGCAGCATTCAGATGTGCATCCAGGAACTGTCGACCTGCAAACAGTATCACCTGCCGATCAAGATTGTGAACCTCAACAACCGCTATCTCGGCATGGTGCGGCAATGGCAGCAGGTCGACTACTCGAGCCGCTATTCGGCGTCGTACATGGATGCGCTGCCGGACTTTGTCAAGCTTGCCGAGGCGTACGGCCATGTCGGCATGTATATTGAAAAGCCTGCCGACGTCGAGCCGGCCCTGAAGGAAGCGCTCAAGCTGAAGGATCGCCTGGTGTTCATGGATTTCATCACCGACCAGACCGAAAACGTGTGGCCCATGGTGAAGGCGGGCAAGGGCCTCACCGAGATGCTGCTCGGTTCGGAAGATCTTTAAGGGGGCCGGCGATGCGCCATATTATTTCCGTGCTCCTCGAAAACGAACCCGGCGCGCTGTCGCGCGTGGTGGGTCTCTTTTCGGCGCGCGGTTACAACATCGAGTCGCTGACGGTGGCGCCGACTGAAGACCTGACGCTTTCGCGCATGACGATCGTGACCGCCGGCTCGGATCCGGTGATCGAGCAGATCAACAAGCAGTTGAACAAGCTCATCGAAGTGGTGAAGGTGATCGATCTGTCGGATGGCGATCATATCGAGCGTGAGCTGATGCTGGTGAAGGTGCGTGCGGTAGGCAAGGACCGCGAGGAAATGAAGCGCATGGCCGATATCTTTCGCGGGCGCATCATCGATGTTTCGGACAAGGAGTACACCATCGAGTTGACGGGCACCGGTTCGAAGCTCGATGCGTTCCTCGGCGCGATCGACCGCAGCGCGATAGTGGAAACGGTGCGCACCGGCGCCTCCGGCATCGGCCGCGGCGACCGGGTTCTTAGAATCTAGTGACGGGGGAAGGGTGAATGCGTGAAGGGTAAATCAACTTTCCCTTGCCTGTTCAACCCTTCATCCTTCACGTATCGAAGAGAGGAAACCATGAAAGTCTATTACGATAAAGACGCCGACCTGTCGCTGATCAAAGGCAAAAAGGTCACCATCGTCGGCTACGGCTCACAGGGCCACGCGCATGCGCTTAATTTGCACGATTCCGGAATCAAGGTGACGGTCGGCTTACGGCGCGACGGCGCATCGTGGAACAAGGCAAAGAAAGCCGGTCTCAACGTCAAGGAGGTCGGGGCGGCAATCAAAGGTGCGGATTTCGTGATGATGCTGATGCCGGACGAGCATATTGCGAAAGTCTATCGTGAAGAGGTCGCGTCCAACATCAAGAAAGGCGCCACCCTCGCGTTTGCCCACGGCTTCAACATTCATTACGTGCAGGTCGCGCCGCGTGCCGACCTCGATGTGGTGATGGTCGCGCCCAAGGCGCCGGGACACACGGTGCGCTCGACCTATGTACAAGGCGGCGGCGTGCCGATGCTGATCGCGATCCACCAGAACCCCTCCAAGAAAGCGCGCGACATGGCGTTGTCGTACGCCGCGGCAATCGGCGGCGGCAAGGCGGGCGTGATCGAAACGACGTTCAAGGAGGAGACCGAGACCGATCTTTTCGGCGAGCAGACGGTATTGTGCGGCGGCGCGACCGCGCTGGTGCAAGCGGGGTTCGAGGTGTTGACGGAGGCGGGTTATGCGCCGGAGATGGCGTATTTCGAGTGCCTGCACGAACTGAAACTGATCGTTGATCTCATGTATGAGGGCGGCATCGCGAACATGCGCTATTCGATTTCGAACAACGCCGAGTACGGTGACTTCACGCGCGGGCCGCGCATCATTACCGAGGAAACCAAGAACGAAATGCGCAAAATATTGAAGGAAATCCAGACCGGCGCCTACGCGCAGGAATTCCTGCTCGAAAACCAGACCGGGGCAGCCAAGTTGAACGCCATGCGCCGCATCGGCGGCCAGCATCAGATCGAAATCGTCGGCGCCAAGCTGCGCGACATGATGCCCTGGATCAAGAAGAACAAACTGGTTGACCAGTCGAAGAACTAGGATCCGCGATTCAGGATTCGGCGACGGGATCGTGAAGCCAACCGCGATTGCGCGGGTGTTTCCTGAAATCTGAATCCTGAATCCTGATGCACAACTACCCCCACCCGATCATCGCGCGCGAAGGCTGGCCATTCGTCGCGGCCGCGTTTGCGGCAGCGACCGGCGTTACGCTGGCCGCCGGCTGGGCGTGGGCGCTGTTCTTTTGGCTGATCGCGTTGTTCGTGCTGCAGTTTTTTCGCGATCCGCCGCGGCGGATTCCAACCGATCCGCGCGCGGTACTGGCGCCTGCCGACGGGCGCATCGTCGCGGTCGAACGCACGCAGGACCCGTATCTCAAACGCGAGGCCCTCAAGTTGAGCGTGTTCATGAACGTTTTCAATGTGCACTCCAATCGCAGCCCGGTCGACGGCGCGGTGCGCGAAGCGTGGTATCACGCGGGCCGGTTCGTCAACGCGGCGCTGCCCAAGGCGTCGCTCGAGAACGAACGCAACGCGTTATGGATTCAAACCGCTGACGGTATCGACGTAACCTGCGTGCAGATCGCAGGACTGGTCGCGCGCCGTATCCTGTGCTACGTAAAATCCGGCGACAAGCTCGCGCGCGGGCAGCGCTATGGTTTCATACGTTTCGGTTCGCGCGTCGATCTGTACCTTCCGTTATCTGCGCAGCCGAAGGCGGCAGTGGGTGACAAGGTGTACGCCGCCTTAACCGTGCTCGCCGAATTGAGGTAACCCGCATGTATGAGCCGCAACAGAAGTGGCTGGGCAAAGGGGGCAGGATTCGCCGCCGCGGCATCTATTGGCTGCCCAACCTGCTCACGACTGTTGCCTTGTTCGCCGGATTCTTTTCCATTGTGCAGGCGATGAACGGGCGCTTCGAGCAGTCGGCGCTCGCCATCTTCGTGGCGCTGGTGTTCGACGGGCTGGACGGTCGCGTCGCGCGGTTCACGCACACGCAGAGCGCTTTCGGCGCCGAGTACGACAGCCTGGCTGACATGGTTTCGTTCGGAGTCGCGCCGGCACTGGTGATTTACGTGTGGGCGCTCAAGGATTTTTCGAGCGCCCAGAATATTCCGATGCTGGGCGCGTGGGTGACGACAAAACTCGGCTGGATAGCCGCATTCATTTATTGCGCGTGTGCCGCGCTGCGCCTCGCCCGCTTCAACACCCAGCTCGAGGTCGCCGACAAGCGCTTCTTTCAGGGTCTGCCGAGTCCGGCCGCGGCATGCGTCGTCGCCGGCCTGGTGTGGGCGATGAACGAACATCAGATTCGCGGCGCCGAGGTGAAATGGCTGGCCTGGGGGCTGACCATGTTCGCGGGCCTCACCATGGTGAGCAACTTCAGGTTCTACAGCGGCAAGGACATCAATCCGCGCAAAAGCGTGTCGTTTTCCGTGGTGGTGGCGATTGCGCTGGCGGTAGTCGCGCTGGTTGCGGTGTCCAGCACGCTGCCCGAAATGTTGTTCATCCTGTTTCTCGCTTATGCGTTGTCCGGCTATGTGCTGGCGGCGTGGGCATTCATCCGGCGCAAAGTCGGTGCGCGCCCGCCCGCGGCCCCGCTCCCCTGACGCTACTTGCCAGCGCCCGCAAAACCCTATATATTTTGACGCCATGAGTTCCATGCATCAGGCCACCGTGCTTTCCCTTCTTGCCAGCCCCCTGCTGGCAGGCCTGCTGCTGCGCGTTGCGCGCTAAACACTCCTACTTAAATTTCGTTTTTGTTGTGCGGCCGGGTGATTGTCCCGGATTGAACCATGATTATCGTGACCCGCGGCGCGGCGGGTCGCGATGCAGCCAGACTGGAGACGGCCATGACGAAGGAAAAATTAATCATATTCGACACTACGATGCGCGACGGCGAGCAAAGCCCGGGCGCAGCGATGACGAAGGACGAAAAGTTGCGCATTGCACGCCAGCTCGAACGCATGCATGTCGACGTCATCGAGGCGGGATTCCCGGCCGCGAGCGACGGCGATTTTGAATCCGTCAAAGCGGTTGCCGCCGCGGTGCGTGACAGCACGGTGTGCGGACTTGCGCGGGCCAACGAGAAAGACGTCCGGCGCTGTGGCGAAGCGGTCAAAGGCGCCAAATCGCCGCGCGTGCACACGTTCATTGCAACGAGCCCCATTCACATGGAGAAAAAACTGCGCATGGAGCCGTCGCAGGTTATCGAGCAGGCCGTGCAGTCGGTGAAATGGGCGCGCGAATACACCAACAACGTCGAATTTTCTCCCGAAGATGCGGGCCGCTCCGATATCGACTTCCTGTGCCGCATTCTCGAGCGGGTGATTGCGGCGGGCGCCACCACCATCAACGTGCCCGATACCGTCGGCTACACCCTGCCGGAACATTTCGGCGGGCTGATCCGCCAATTGCGCGAGCGCATTCCGAACTCGGACAAGGCGGTCTGGTCGGTGCATTGCCATAACGATCTCGGGCTGGCGGTCGCCAATTCTCTCGCGGCGGTGTTGAACGGCGCGCGCCAGGTCGAGTGCACGATCAACGGCTTGGGCGAGCGCGCCGGCAATGCGTCGCTCGAGGAGGTCGTGATGGCGGTACGCACGCGCCAGGACGTGTTTGCCTGTGATACCGGCATCGACGCCACCCAGATCGTGCCGGCTTCGAAGCTGGTGTCCGGCATCACCGGTTATCCGGTGCAGCCCAACAAGGCGATCGTCGGCGCCAACGCGTTCGCGCATGAATCCGGGATCCATCAGGACGGCGTGTTGAAGCACCGCGAAACCTACGAAATCATGAGCGCCGAGAGTGTCGGCTGGAGCACCAATCGATTAACGCTCGGCAAGCTCTCGGGCCGCAATGCCTTTAAGTCGCGGTTGCATGAAATCGGTATAGTTCTTGAATCCGAAGAAGCGCTCAACGCGGCGTTCAAGCGCTTCAAGAATCTCGCCGACAAGAAGCGCGAAATCTACGACGAGGATTTACAGGCGCTGATTACCGAGGAGAGCCTCGAACACGTCGAGAACGAGCGCTATCATCTGGTGTCGTTGACCGCGCACTCCGAGACGGGCGAGTCGCCTTATGCGAAGATCGTAATGTCGGAAGACGGCAAGGATAAGCCCGCACAGGCGCAGGGCAGCGGACCGGTCGACGCGTCGTTCAAGGCGATCGAAAGCCTCGTCGGGAGCGGTGCCGAATTGCTGCTGTATTCAGTCAACAACATTACCAGCGGCACCGACGCGCAGGGCGAAGTCACCGTGCGGTTGTCCAAGGCGGGACGCATCGTCAACGGGCAGGGCGCGGACACCGATATCGTGGTGGCGTCCGCCAAAGCCTACATCAACGCACTGAACAAGCTGCATTCCAAGCTCGAAAGGTTGAATCCGCAGTTGTGAACGCAGGCCCCGCGGCTTTTCGCGCGTGGGCAGATGAATGAAAAAGGGCGCTCATGGCGCCTTTTTTTTGGGGACTTAACTTATCAGCTATCGACCTTTACGCGCGACGCCGTGGCGACTTTGATCTGATTCTTGATGTCCTTCACTCCCGGCGCGGCTGCCGCAACGTCAGTCGCATCGAGTAGCTCATTGTCGCGGTCGATGATGCCCGCGAGAGTGACTTTGCCCTGATCGGCGGTAATGCTGATCTGCATTTTCGCGGTTCGCGGATCGGCGCGCAAAGCCGCGCGCACATGCGTCTCGAGCGCCAGATTGGCGAACATCTGCGCGGATTGCGCGGTCTCCTGGAATTGCGGATCCCGGACCAGCGACAGCACTTCGTCAGCGCATTCCTCGATCGACACGCGCTCGGTGTTGAGCACAAGGTCGTACTGCTCGGAATCCTGCCAGTTGACGCCGAAATGGCGGCGCGTGATGGCGGCATGCGCCTCTTCGCTCATCTTGATTTCGTTGGTGACAAAACCCTCGTCATCGGTGTTGAGTCTTTCCATCATGCGCTGCACCCGCATCTGCAGCGGGGCGCAAACGCGCACGCAGATCACGTGCTGGATCGGGCGCAGCAGATGCGCCGAACCCCAGCCGCGGATGACCGCGACGCTGTTGCTCTCGGCAAGCGCGATCGTTTCGTCGGCGGTATAGATTGACAGGCTGGTCTTGTCGGTGGTGAGCCGCTCCCAGATATTGGCTTTGCCGTCCAGAAAGCGCACCACGTGGCTTTTGCGCAAGCGCATCTTGTTGGCCAGTTGGTCGATGATTTCATGGTGTACAACCGGTTTGCCAAGGCGCGCCGAGATTACGCTGGCGACGTCCTTGCCCAGAGAGCCCATTTCACGGGTCATGGCGATGAGCGGCATGGTTTTCCCCAAAATGATGTGACGCGGACCCGCCAGCATAGCACCGTACCCATCCTATGGGAGCAATTTGATGCGGCCAAACATCATTTTTGGTGACGCATGAGGCGCACATACGCTATGCAGGCGGTGAAGAAGATGAACGCAAGCGCGACCTCCGCGAGTGCGAGTTGCGCCGACAGGCCCTGGTCTGACCACGCACGCACGGCGCCTTCGGCAAAATAAGCGAGGATGAGCATGGACGCCCACTGGTAGGTATAGAGCTTGCCGCGCAGGATGCCAAACAGCGGCAGCAGCAGCGGGAGGATTTTGAGCGCCAGCAAGGAGCCTCCGGCGCGCAAGGGTGCTAACCGCAACTCCCACGCAAGCCCGAGAAAAATCAACGCGATAAGGCTCGCCACCGCGGCGTAGTAGCAAACGCTCGCGGCGCGCATCAGACGCGCGCCCGCCGCGCCATCGCAACGAGCGCCGCGCGCGCGGTCGTCGCATTGATCACCGGCTCATCAAATTCGAAACGCAGCGGCGCGCCGTCGGTGACCACGTCGATGCCGATCATCGCGACTTTTGAAATGGTGGACAGCACGCCATGACGGTGACGGCGCAGAAACCGCCGGGCTTCGGCGCCCGCGCTCATGCCGCGAGTTTGAGCGCGGCCGCGGCAAGCCGCTTGCCCAGCGCAATGCACAGCTTTTTTTCGTCCTCCGTGACCGCCAAATCGCTGGTCGCGCCGGCTACGTGGCTCGCGCCGTAAGGGGTGCCGCCGCTCGCGGTGGTCAGCAATTCGGGCTCGGCGTAAGGTAGACCGACGATCAGCATGCCGTGATGCAACAGCGGCAGCATCATCGACAGCAGTGTCGACTCCTGGCCGCCGTGCATGCTGCTGGTTGACGTGAAGACCGCTGCCGGCTTGCCGCCCAGCGTGCCCTTCAACCACAGGCTCGACGTCGAATCGAGAAAATATTTCAGCGGCGCCGCCATATTGCCGAAGCGCGTCGGCGAGCCGAGCGCAAGAGCTATGCATTCTTCGAGGTCTTTCAATTCGACGTAGGGCGCGCCGGTAGCGGGGACGTCCCGCTCGATGGCTTCGCATACCGCGGATACTTTCGGCACCGTGCGCATACGCGCCGCGGCGCCCGGCACGAGTTCGATGCCGCGCGCGATGAATTGCGCCATCTGTCTGACGGCGCCGTAATGGCTGTAATAAAGGACGAGAATTTCTTTCATCGGACCGGGCAGAGGCATTCACAGGTATTATATAGGAGCGCATTCCACGACAGTTTCCCCATGCTAATAAAAAGCGCCCCGCTCACCGACCTGGTGCGCATTTTCAGCCAGCGATTTATCGAGGACCGTTGCGTCCAGATCGCG
>JANNPG010000281.1:0-12265 GCA_031399805.1 Betaproteobacteria bacterium
AGATCGGCCACCATCATGCCGGGCCGCACGTCCATGAAGGCGAGAAACTGCACCGGCTTGCGGCGCACGTCGTTCACACGGTCGGCTTCGCTGCGATCGGGGCTTGCCACCAGCGCCTGGAAATCCGGCGCCGGCGCGTGCGCCGCGCAACCCGCCAACACGCCGGCCACCAAGGTGGCGAACAACCGGTTCCGCATACCCGCTAACATCAAACTCCTCCGTAATTTCCGCACCAGCATCATTTGGCGGGCACATCCCTGCAATCTATTCGAATTTCGAGCGGAGTGCGGGTGCGGTCAAACGCCTGTTGCACCGTTTGCCTGACCATGGCCATATCCGCCTTGCTCAAATTGTTGCTCGATTCGAGTTTATCGGCTTCAAACAATACCGCTGCCAGCGATTCGCCCTGATTGCGGAACTGCTCGGTGGCGAGCGCGATATTGCCCAACTGGTCGCAGGTCACCGCGGCAGCGGCCGGCGCGCAAAGCAACCAGAGTAGCATGTAGTTAACGGGTCGCAAGTGTAGGATGGAGTCCGGAAAAAGCGCTATGTTAAACCAGTCGCGCGCACTATGCAGCGGGTATTGCATCAGAGTGCCAGCGTCCGCAGGTGGGCGCGTATGACGTCTTCGATCCCGCTGTCGGCCTTGAACCCGAGCCCGTCGGCGCGCGCGGTCGCGAAGCGGGCCGGCCAGCCAAGGACGATATTCTCGATTGCCGCGTTGCGCTCGAAACGCACACGTGCCGCGCATGCCGCGCCCGCGAGCTTTTCCAGTGCCGCGAGCGCCTGCGCCACGCTCACGGTAAGCCCGGGCGCATTGAGCGTGCGGTTTCGGCCCCAGGCGTCCGCCGGCAACTCGATCGCCCGGATCAGCGCATCAACCGCGCGCTCCGGCGACAGTATCCACATTTTCGTCTCCGGCGGCACCGGGCACACCGCCGGCTCGCCGTTGAGCGGCTCGCGCAGGATGCCGCTCATAAAACCCGACGCCGCGCGGTTCGGCTTGCCCGGCCGCACGACGATCGTTGGCAGCCGCACCACGCGTCCGTCGACATGTCCTTTGCGCGTATAGTCGTTGACCAGCAGTTCGCCGATCACCTTTTGCGTGCCATACGACGATTGCGGAGTGGCTGCGGTTGAGTCGGTGACGACGTCCGGCAGTTCGCCGCCGAACGCCGCAACCGAACTCGTGAACACCAGCCGCGGCGGCGCCGGCTGCTGCCGGCAGGCCTCGAACAGCACGCGCGTAGCATCCAGATTGACGCGATAGCCAAGATCGAAATCAGCCTCGGCGCCGGCGCTCACCACGGCCGCCAGATGAAATACCGCATCGGTTTTGGGCGCAAATACGCGTTTCAATAGCGCCCTGTCGCCAACATCCCCTGTTACATACTGAACGCGGCCGTCGACAACGCGCGTCGCGGGCAGCGCCTGGTCGAACAGCACCAGTGCGTCCAACCCGGTTGCCGCCCCGGGCGCGGCCGCCAGCCCGCCGCGCGCGAGCAGCGCACGCGCAACCATTTGCCCGAGAAAACCACCGCCGCCTGTGATGACTACTCGCATATTGGTGCCGTCCCCGCGATTGTCCGTCGCCAACGCCGACGCGCTATCATCGTGTTTTGGCGCGTGCCGTGCAAGCCTCGGCAAAGCGCCGCCAGGGGAGACTCTCATGACAGCCGCGGAATGGTATTTCGACTTTATCTCGCCGTTTGCGTACCTGCAGTTTGAGTCGCTCGCGCGATTGCCGCGCGAACTGGAGATTACCTTCCGGCCGGTAGTGTTCGCGGGCATCCTCACCCATCTGCAACACAAGGGGCCCGCCGAGATTCCGGACAAGCGCCGTTTCACCTACCGCCACGTCCAGTGGCTCGCGCGACACCATGGCATCGCGTTGAAATTCCCGCCCGCGCACCCGTTCAATCCGCTGCGCGCGCTGCGCCTCGCGGTTGCGCTCGGCAGCCGGCGCGACGCGATCGCGACGATATTCCGTTTTATCTGGCGCGACGGGCATTCTCTCGATAACGCCGCCGACTGGAACGCCTTGAGCGCGGAGCTGGGCGCGAATGACGCCGATAAGTTGATTTCGGCGCAGCACGTCAAGGACGAACTGCGCGCCAACGGCGAGCGTGCGATTGCGCTGGGCGTGTTCGGCCTGCCGACGTTCGCCATCGACGGCGAATTGTTCTGGGGCTTCGACGCCACCGGCATGGTGAGCGACTACCTGACTGACCCGCAATGGTTCGCATCCGCCGAAATGACGCGCATCGGCGACCTGCCCGCCACCGCGCACCGGGCCTGAAGCCGTGTCACCCGACATACTCGTCAGGGCGGCGACTGCCGCGGACACTCCCGCCATCACCGCGATATACCGTCACCACGTTTTGCACGGGCTCGCAACGTTCGAAGTCGATCCGCCCGACGCGGCCGAAATGTTGCGCCGGCACGCCGCGGTGCTCGAACTCGGCCTGCCGTATCTCGCCGCGGAAATAAACGGCAGGATCGCCGGTTACGCCTATGCGTCGGTTTACCGCGCGCGCCCGGCCTATCGCTACACCGTCGAGGATTCGGTCTACGTGCACGACGATTATGCCGGACAGGGACTCGGCAGCGCGCTGATGCCGGCGTTAATCACCGGCTGCGCACGCGCCGGGCGCCGCCAGCTCGTCGCCGTGATCGGCGACAGCGGCAACCTGGCGTCGATCAGGCTGCACGAAAAATTCGGCTTCCAACATGTCGGAATGCTGCCGGCAGTGGGATTCAAGTTCGGGCGCTGGGTCGACTCCGTGCTGATGCAGCGCGAAATTGGAAATGGCAGCCAGTCGTCGCCGGCGTTGAGCCCCTAACACCATGAAGCACGTGTGCGTTGCCGCCGGAATTGGTGCCGGCAAGGCGACGGGTTGGGGCGCCGGTCGCCGGGCTAAGCCCGTTTCTCGAGCCCGACTTGCTCGCGCCAGTCTTTTTTCTTGAATACCAGCGGCTTCAACGCGAGCAGGATCAGTACGCCGGCGACGGCAAACATTGCAATTGCGATCGGCCGGTCGAAAAATATGCCGTAACTGCCGCCCGACATCGCGAGCGACTGGCGCACCGACAGTTCGAGCATCGGCGACAGGATCAGGCCGAGCGCGATGGGCGCCGGCTCGAAACCGGTTTTGCGCAGCAGGTAACCGAATGCGCCCATGCCGAGCATGATCCACACGTCCATCACGCTGTTGCTGACCGAATACACGCCGAGAATGCAAAAGCACAATATCGCCGGATACAGGTACGAATACGGAATGCGCAGCAGGTTGACGAACAATCCCACCAGCGGCAGGTTGAGTATGAGAAGGACGACGTTGCCGACGTACATACTCGCGACAAAACCCCAGAACAATTCGGGCTGCTGCGTGATCAGCATCGGCCCGGGCGAAATGCCGTGGACCATGATCGCGGCCAGCATCACCGCCGTGACCGGCCCGGTGGGGATGCCGAGTGCGAGCATCGGCACGAACGCGCCGGTCGCCGCCGCGTTGTTGGCGGATTCGGGCCCGGCCACGCCTTCGATCGCGCCGTTGCCGAAGCGCTCGGGATGCTTGGACATTCTGCGCTCGATGCCGTACGACACGAACGACGAAATGATATGCGCGGAGCCGGGGATGATGCCGATCATGAAACCCAGCAAGCTGCCGCGGCTGATCGGGCCGATTGACAGCTTCATTTCCTCGAGCGACGGAATCAGCTGCCGCAGTGTCGGCCGCTGAATCGCCGGCGGCGTCGTCTGGCCCGCCGTCAGCAGAATTTCGGACAGACCAAACAGCCCGACCGCGACCGGCACGATGCCGATGCCGTCGGCAAGTTCGATGAACCCGTAACTGAAGCGCGTATAGCCGCTCATCGCATCGATGCCGATCATGCCGAACAGCAGGCCGGCCGCCGCCATTGCCAGCGTTTTCAACATCGATCCGCCGCTCATGTAAGACAACACCAGGAATCCCATCAGCAGCAACGCGGTGTATTCCGGCGGGCCGAAACGCAGCGCAAACGATGCCAGCGTCGGCGCCAGAAACATGAGTGCGACGACCGACAGCGTACCGGCGACGAAAGATCCGATCGCGGCAATCGCGAGCGCCGGCCCCGCACGCCCGCGCTGCGTCATGGCATAGCCGTCGATGCACGTCATCACGGATGCCGCCTCGCCCGGTATGCGCATCAGGATGGACGTTGTCGACCCCCCGTACATAGCGCCGTAGTACACGCCGGCGAGCAGCACGATGGCAATGATCGGGTTCAAACCGAAGGTGGCCGGCAAAAGCAAACTGATACCCGCGAGCGGCCCGAGACCCGGCAGCATGCCGACCAGCGTGCCGATCACGCAGCCCGCAAACGCATAGGCAAGTATGGACGGTTGCAGCGCCACCGAAAAACCCAGCATTAAATTGCCGAGGACCCCGTCCATCACAAACCCCACGGGCCGCGCGGCAACTGCACATTGAGCACGGTAGCGAACAGATAATACGAAACAAACGCGAATCCGAATGCCACCAACAATGCGGGCAGCGGCCGCTTGCGCTCGACGACGCCCAGGACAAAAACCAGCAGCGCGATCATGGTCAGGCGGTAGCCGATGCGCTCAAGCGCAAATACCGCCACGCCGCACGCGATGAGCAACACGATGCCGCGCCGGCTCTCCGACCAGTCTATGGTATTGAACAAGGGCGAAGTGCCGGCACGCAGGGCAATGAGCAAACCGAACACGCCGAGAGCACCTGCGATCAACAGCGGCATATAACCGGGCCCCGGCTCCGCCAGATGGCCGATCGGATAGGCGCGGTTTTCCCAGCCGACCAGCAGCGCGACCAGCACGATCACTATGCCGGCCGCCCGATCGCTGCGCACGCCGCGCGGCGTGGCGGCGGTTTCAGGCGTGCCGGTGCCGCTCATTTATGGTCTTCGACGCGGCCCACCGCTTTGACCGCCGCCGCGAGCCGCGCGGCGTCAGCCGCCCAGTATTTCCCGAATTCAGGCGCATCCAGATATTGAATCGGTGAATTGACTTTCGCCATCGTCCCCTTGAAGTCCGGATCGTCCACCGCCTTGCGCACCGCATCGCGCAATGTTTTCATCACCGGCTCGGGCGTGCCTCTGGGCGCGAACATGCCGGCCCAGATGAAATACTCGATGTCATAACCAAGTTCCTTGAACGTGGGTACGTTCGGAAATGCCTCAATTCGTTTCGCGCCCCAGCTTACGATCGTGCGCAACCGGCCGGCGTTGACGTGAGCGCTGATGGCAGCCGGTCCGCCCGCCGTCATTTCGACGTGGCCGCCCAGCAATATCGTGATGGCCGGCCCGCCGCCGGTCGTGTGCACCGCGCGCATCTTGAGCTTGGTCGCGTGCAGGAACATTTCCATCGGCATATGCAATGCGCCGTAAATGCCCGACGTCGAATACGACACCTGTCCGGACTTCGCGCGCGCGAGCGCGATGAGTTCCTTCAGCGATTTCACCGGCAGCGACGGATGCACGACCAGTATGGTCGGATCCGCCGAAATCAGGGCGATCGGCATCAATTGGTCGAGCGTGTACGCGGGCTTGCGGTCGAAGAGCTTGTCGGCTTCCGGGATCACCGAAATGCTCGACAGCGCCATCAGCAGGGTATAACCATCGGGCTTGGCGTTGGCGACGAGCGAATTGCCCACCGCGCCGCCCGCACCCGGACGATTCGCCGGCACCACCGGCTGCTTAAGAACCTTCTCGAGCGCGAAGGCTGTCGGCCGGCCCGTAATATCGGCGACGCCACCGGGCGGAAACGGCACGATCAGTGTAATCGGCCGCGATGGATAAACGTCCTGCGCGAATACGGGGACGACAACGCACAGCGCCAGCCATGCTGCAAACAGATGACGTTTCATGTTTCCTCCAGGTGCTCGTTTTGTTTACCGAACTGGCTGCAATCAAGCGCCAAAAACAGTAGCGCAAGCGCCTCGCCTGCACGCGCCAGAGCAGGCCAGGGGCCGGCGCAACGAAACATGCGGCTTGCTAAAACAGGGGCGTGCCGGCAACGCCCAGCTGCATACCTGGTGATTCTACCGGACAATTCCACGCCCACGGTGGCATTCAGCACGCGCGAAACCGCTCGCAGCAGACGCGCAGCACCTCATCGCCGGGACGCGCCCACCAGTCACGCGAGAAAATCTCGACTTCGCAGAGTCCGTCGTAGCCCGCGGCCTCGACCCAGCCACGAATCCGCCGGATGTCAATTACGCCATCGCCCATCATGCCGCGGTCGGTGAGCAGATCGCGAGTCGGCACCAGCCAATCGCAAATATGAAAAGCCAGCAGGCGCGCTGCGCCGGCGCGGCGGATTTCGGCCTCGAGCGCGGGGTCCCACCACACGTGGTAGACATCGACCGCAATGCCGAGCCCCGCCCCCAGCTCATCGCACAAATCGTTGGCGTGTGCCATGGTATTCACGCACGCGCGGTCGGCGGCATACATCGGATGCAGCGGTTCGATGGCGAGCGGCATGCCCGCCGCGCGGGCGTATTCAAGCAACGCGGCGATGCCGTCGCGAACCTGCGCGCGCGCGCCGGCGATGTCTTTCGAGCCCGGCGCCAAGCCACCGACCACCAGCACCAGACAGCGCGCGCCCAATATCACGGCGTCGTCGACCGCGCGGCGGTTATCGTCGAGCGCCCGCTGACGTCCGGCCGCGTCCGCAGCGGGAAACATGCCGCCGCGGCACAGGCCGGTGACGGCAAGGCCATGATCACGGATCATGCGCGCGGCTTCCCCGGCGCCGCATTCGGCAAGCTTGTCGCGCCAGGGCGAGATGCCGCGCATGCCGGCGCGCGCGCAGCCTTCGATCATTTCACGCAGATTCCATTGCTCGCGCACCGTGGCGGTGTTGAGCGACAGCAAAGCCTTGTCAGGCGTACGCGTCACGTCTCGACACCGTTGACCGCCAGCAGCTCGCGCATGCGCGCGATCGCGAGCGCGGGATCGTCCAGCAGGCCCGCCGCGTCCGCCAGCCGGAACAGTTCGGCCAGATGCAGCACATTGCGCGCGCTCTGCTGACCGCCGACCATCACGAAATGCCGCTGGTGGCCGTTGAGCCACGCCATGAAAACGATGCCGGTCTTGTAGAACCGGGTGGGCGCGCTGAATATGTGGCGCGACAGCGGCACCGTCGGCGCGAGCATGTCGTCGTATGACGCCCGGTCGTTTACCGCCAGCGCAGACAGCGCGGCAGAGGCCGCCGGCGCGATCACGTCGAGAATCCCGAGCAGCGCGTGCGAATAGCCTTGTGCGTCGCCCGCGATGAGTTCCGCGAAGTTGAAATCGTCGCCCGTGTAAATGCGCACGCCCGGCGGCAACTGCCTGCGCATCGCGATTTCCTTGTCCTTGTCGAGCAACGAAACCTTGATGCCGTCGACCCTGGCCGCGTTGCGCCGGATGACGTCGAGGCAGACCGCCATCGCTTGTTCATCGTCGCGCTGACCCCAATAGCCTGCGAGCGCCGGATCGAACATCTCGCCCAGCCAGTGGATGATGACCGGCTCTTTAACCTGCGACAGGATGCGGTCATAAACGCGGGCGTAGTCGTCGGCAGACTTCGCGCAGGCGGCAAGCGCACGGCTTGCCATCAAAATGATGCGCCCGCCCAGCTTCTCGATTGCGGTGCATTGTTCCTCATAAGCGGCAATCACCTGCTCTATTTTCAGGCCGGGATCCGGCGCCAGCTGGTCGGTGCCGGCGCCGGATGCGACTTCTGCGCCTTTCACATCCCGCGCCGCGTCGAGCGTGCGGCGTATGAGCTCGAGCGAATGCTCCCAGTCGACGCCCATGCCGCGTTGCGCGGTATCCATCGCTTCGGCCACACCGAATCCATACGACCACAGATGCCGGCGGAAAACGAGGGTGGCGTCCCAATCGATGGCCGGTTCGAGCCACGGTTCCTTGCCCGAGAGCGGATCCGCAACCACGTGCGCCGCAGCGAGCGCAATTCGCGTGAACGCGCGCGCGGGTTTGGCGAACTGCCTGGGTTCACGCACCTGATACCGTGCGAGCGTGCCGCCGGCGACAGGCAGCCTGATAGTTTGTAGCGCATCGCGTTTCATCGCGTCCGTCTCGCTTTCGTGCCTGAGCCCCGGGTTCCCGATCCAGAAGCCTGCAAGGCGGGTACATTGAGCCACTTGCGCTGCGCCCAGCTTCTCAAGCCGACATCGACGAGCTGGACGCCTTTCGCGCCTTCCATGAGGTCCCAGGGGAATTTGCCCTCGCCCGCGACATGTTTGAGAAAGAGTTCCCACTGGACCTTGAACGCGTTGTCGTAAACGGCGTTGTCCGGAACCTCTTCCCAGTTCGCGAAGAAATCGATCGGTTGCTCGATGTCCGGGTTCCACACCGGCTTCGGCGTATTGACGCGCGCCTGCGTGTAGCAGCGTCGCAGACCGGCAACCGCGGAGCCGTACGTGCCGTCCACTTGCAGCGTCAGCAGGTCGTCGCGCCGCACGCGCACGCACCACGAACTGTTGAAATGCGCGATCGCCCCGCCCGCCAGCTGAAACGTCGCGTACGCCGCATCGTCCGCGGTCGCTGTGTATTGTTTGCCGGCCTCGTCCCAGCGCGCGGGAATGTGCGTAGCCCCGAGGCATGACACGGCTTTCACTTCGCCAAACAGATTGTCGAGCACGTAACGCCAGTGACAAAGCATGTCGAGAATAATGCCGCCGCCGTCCTCCTTGCGATAATTCCAGGATGGACGCTGGGCCGGCTGCCAGTCGCCTTCGAACACCCAATAGCCGAACTCTCCGCGCACCGACAGTATTTGACCGAAGAAGCCGCTGTCACGCAGCATTTTCAACTTGAGCATGCCCGGCAGCCACAGCTTGTCCTGAACTACGCCGTGTTTGACGCCCGCCTTCTTCGCGGCGCGGTAAAGATCCATCGCTTCTGCAAGCGAGGTCGCCACCGGCTTTTCACAATACACGTGCTTGCCGGCAGCGATCGCCTGCTTGAGCAGCTTCGGCCGCAACTGGGTTGACGCGGCGTCAAAGAAGACCGTGTCATCCTCGTTGCGCAGCGCCGCTGCGAGGTCGGTCGACCAGCGTGCGACACCCAGGCGGCTTGCAAGCCGCTCGATCTTGTCGGCGTTGCGGCCGACGAGTATCGGATCGGGCACGACGCGCGTGCCGTCGCGCAGGGCGACTCCGCCTTGTTTGCGTATCTCGAGTATCGAGCGAATCAGATGCTGGTTCATGCCCATGCGCCCGGTGACGCCGTGCATGATGATACCGATGCGCTTTTCAGCCATGATAAGATTTCCCGTGCGATGCGTGCTTGAGATACGTACTACTGCGCCTTGAGTCCAGCGGCCTTGGCAAGCACAATGTTCGCCGCGAGTTCCTCTTTGATGAAGGCGTCGAACTGCTCCGGGCTCATGCTCATCGAGTCAGCGCCGAGATCGGCGAAACGCTTCCTCACTTCGGGCGACGCAAGCGCTTTCTGCGTTTCCTGATACAACCGGTTTACGATCGCGCGCGGCGTCTTGCCCGGCGCGAGCATCCCGATCCAGAAGTTGTACTCGGAGCCGGTTACGCCCGCTTCGGCGGTGGTGGGCACGTCGGGCAACACCGATGAGCGTTTGGGCGAGCCGACTGCGAGCGCGATGAGTTTGCCTTCCTTGATGAAAGGCAATGCGGGGGCGACCGGACAAAAATAATAATCGACGCGGCCGGTCATTACCTCAACGAGCGCATCAGGCGAGCCTTTGAACGGGACGTGGGTGCCTTCGAACCCGGCACGGAAGCGGAACTTTTCGGCGTTCAAATGCGTTGCCGATCCGGTGCCTGCCGACGCGTAGTTGATGCTGCCCGGCTTGGCCTTCGCCGCGGCGATCAGGTCTTTTACCGAGCGGATACCTTTGGCAGGCGAAATGACCAGTGCGTTCGGCAGGCTGGCAAGCGGTGTAATGCCTGTGAAGTCGCGCAGGGTGTCATACGGCAATTTTGCGTACATCGCCGGATTCACCGTGTGCGAAGACGAATGCACCAGCAGCGTATAGCCGTCGGGGTTTGCCTGCGCGACAACGTTGGCACCGATGGTTCCGCCCGCGCCGCTGCGGTTGTCGACGATTATGTTCTGACCCAGGCTCGCGCTCAGCCGGTCGGATATCGAGCGCGCGATGATGTCGGTCGTGCTGCCCGCGGTAAAGGGCACGACCAACCGGATCGGCTTCGACGGATAGGTGTCGGCGGCGGCAGTCGAAGCCGCCTGCGCCAGCGCCGCGGTTACCGATAGCGCCAACACCGGAACTGACAGCGCCGTAAATTGCAACGCCCTTTTCTGATCCATGGTGCCTCCTCTGGTTTTGAAACGACAGAATCAGCGCCGCAGCGCATTAATGATCATCTGCGTACTGTGCCGCACGCGCGCGCGGAGCGCCGCGGGACTCATCAGGTCGCGCGCGAAAACGTGCGCGAGCGTATAACGATTGGAAAGGTAAAAATAGCTCTCCGCCGCAATCGAGATGTAAAGCTGGACTGGGTCGACGCCCCGCCGAAATACGTTATCCTTCTCGCCACGCTTCAGGACATTGCGCAATATTTCGACGAGTGGCGAGTGCATCTTCGCTATTTCTGTGGACCTCGCAAGATGCCGGCCGCGGTGCAGATTTTCGCTGTTCAGCAACGTAATGAACTCCGGGTGCTCGAGAAAGTAGTTCCAGGTGAAGGTGACCAGTCGCTTCAATGCGGTGCGTGGGGCCACCTTTTCCAGATCCAGCTGACGCTCGGCATTGCGGATATGCGCGTAGCGAGCCTCCAGCGCGGCCAGAAACAGGGCTTCCTTGTCGCGGAAGTAGTAATACAACATGCGCTTATTCGCACGCGCGGTCGCCGCGATCCGGTCAACGCGTGCGCCGCCCAGGCCGTAACGCGCGAATTCGGCGCCCGCCGCCGCGAGGAGTTGCGCGCGCGTGCGCTCCGGATGGCGCTGCACCTTCGGCCGGTTTGCGTGTTTCAGCATGGACATCCGGATTTTTAACCAACGGGTTAAAAGATGTCAAGCGTATTAACCAGACGGTTAAAAGATCGTAACGCGGGTAACGTGCAGTTCAATACAAGCGCTTGCTGGCCACACAAAGCCACCCGTCATTCGACCGGATTCTGGAGCGTCCCTATCGGCTCGATGGTGATGGCGACGTGATCGCCTTTCTGGAGGAACCGTGGCGGGTTGAAACCGATCCCCACGCCCGCGCACGTGCCGGTGGCGATCAGGTCGCCCGGTTCGAGCGTCATCACGCGCGACAGCGTCTCGATCAGCGTCGGGATGTCGAATATCAGCTGGCTCACCGGCGCGTTCTGGCGCACTTCGCCGTTGACCCGCGTGACGAGCTGCAATTTGGTGACGTCGCGCACTTCGTCGGCGGTGACGATGCACGGCCCCATCGGGCAGTAGCCGTCGAGGCTTTTGCCGAGGAACCACTGTTTGTGCTGGCTCTGCAGCGTGCGCGCGGTCGCGTCGTTAATGATCGTGTAGCCGTAGACGTGGTCGAACGCATGCTTCTTCGCGATGCCGCGCCCGCCGGGGCCGATCACCACCGTGAGTTCGCCCTCGTAATCCGTTGAGTTGGTGTAATCAAGATAGCTCGGAATCGGCTCGCCATGGGCGATCACCGAGTTGGGCCATTTGGTGAACATGATCGGCAGTTCTGGAATCGCATCCTTGCCGGCACTCGCGTCGAAACCGCTGTTGTGGAACTCCTTCGCGTGGTCGTAATAATTCTTGCCGACGCACAGAATGTTTTTTGCGGGGCGCGGAATCGGCGCGTGCAGTTTGACGCTGCCGAACGCGAGGCGCGCTTCCCCACTTTTCACTGCGGCGCGCGCGCGCTTGAGCCCGTTGCCGCCCAGCGCAATAAAGCCGGTCATATCTTTGGGTAGGCGCGTCGTCGCCGCGAGATCGACGATCGTGTCGGATGCGGCGTCGTGCACGCCGACACGCATACCCTTCGCATCGGAAAAAGTAACCAGACGCATGGGATTTCCTCCGGAAATCTAGGATTGAGGATCGAGGTTTGAGGATCGAGTTCTAGGATTGAGGATCGAGCTCTTTAAATGCAGGAGTCGGGTTGGTTTCGACCTCAATCCTCAATCCTCGATCCTCACTCCTGCCTTATTGGTCGGCGCGGGCGCCTGACGCTTTGACCACCTTCGTCCATTTGGCGATGTCGTCGTTCAGGTATTTCTCGAATTCGCCGACCGACATCGTCATCGGTTCA
>JANNPG010000297.1:0-13920 GCA_031399805.1 Betaproteobacteria bacterium
TGCACGGTCGCATCCCCGCAAGCGGGGCGCGTCGCAGGGCGGAAGAGGGCTCCCTTTGGGATCTGACCCCGCAGACGCGCATTGGGATCGGCATGTACGCGCCCTCGATCGGCTCCACCGTCGCATCCCCGCAAGCGGGGCCCCTGCTCCGCGTTGCGCCGATCCCTGCTCCACGCTGCGGTGCGCCGCCGATTCTGGCGGCAACCCTTCGGGCTGGCACGAGTTTTGGCCCATTGCTCCCGGCTCACGGCGAAAGGATTTTGTTGTTGGGGCGGAGACGGGGGTCGAGAGGCGCATGTACATTTGTGTTCCGGGGGCACGGGCACCGTTCCCGCAAGCGGGCCTGCGGCTAACGAGTCACGGCGCCTCATTGTCGAAAGCCCCTTGCTTAGAATGACTAAGCCGCAGGACTTTCTTCTAGCCCTGAGCCAAAATCGTGACAGCGCATCGCGCGTTTCATACTGTTACGGACTCTAAAGGAGTGAATCATGATGAAGGGCGGTCTGGCAGGCCTGATGAAGCAGGCCCAGCAAATGCAGGAGAACATGCAGCGCATGCAGGAGCAGCTCGCGACCATCGAGGTCGAAGGCCAGTCCGGCGCCGGCATGGTGAAGGTGATAATGACCTGTCGCCACGACGTCAAGCGCGTGACGATAGACGCCAGCCTCATGCAGGACGACAAGGATATGCTAGAAGACCTGATTGCCGCGGCGATGAACGATGCGGTGCGCCGGGTTGAAGCGACAACCCAGGAAAAAATGAGCGGCATGACCGCCGGCATGGGTCTGCCGCCGGGTATGAAGTTGCCGTTCTGAAGCGTGAGGAGTCAGGCGTGAGGCGTAAGGAACGAGCGCATAGGAACGGCAGGGGTTTGCGTCTCGCGCCTCGCGCCTCACGCCTTACGTACCCATGAAGAACCCCTCCAGCCTCGAAGAACTGATCGAAGCGCTGCGTTGTCTGCCCGGCGTTGGGCCCAAGTCCGCTCAGCGCATGGCCTATCATTTGCTGCAACGCGACCACCCAGGCGCGGCACGGCTGGCGACGGCGCTGGGTCGCGCGCTCGAGCTGATCAAGCACTGTGAGCGCTGCAATACTTTCACTGAAGAGCCGGTTTGCGGTTTGTGCCGCTCGCCGCGTCGCGACGCGCAGATGTTGTGCGTGGTCGAGACGCCCGCCGATATGTTGATGATGGAGCAGGCGGAATGCTACCAGGGGCTTTATTTCGTGTTGATGGGAAGGCTCTCGCCACTCGACGGCGTCGGCCCCAAGGATATCCATCTCGACCGATTGCTGAAACGGGCGGATGACGGCCGCGTACGCGAGGTGATCGTTGCCACCAACTTCACGGTGGAAGGCGAGGCCACGGCGCATTACATTGCAGAGTTACTGCTCGCGCGCGACCTGAAGGTAAGCCGCATCGCGCGTGGTCTGCCGGTCGGCGGCGAATTGGAGCATGTCGACAGCGGCACGCTGGCGCAGGCGGTGATTGAGCGGCGCGCGCTCGAAGCGGCGCCATGAACAAGCGCAATACGCCCACGCGCCGGCCGCGCGCGGCGGCGCGGCAGGAGAAGGGGCGGCGCGCCCGCGCAAATACCGTCCGCGGCCGCAGCAGCGCGCCGCCCGTTGCGCCCGAAGCCACGCAAAAGCTGCAGAAGGTACTTGCGCAAACCGGCCTCGGGTCGCGGCGTGACATGGAGCTATTAATCAGTGGCGGACGCGTCACGGTCAATGGCGCGGTCGCAACTCTGGGCGCGCGTGTCGGCGTTGCCGATCAGATCAAGGTCGCCGGCCGCATTGTACGCACCCAGGCGGCGTCGCGGCTGCCGCGCGTGCTGCTCTACCATAAACCCGAGGGCGAGATCGCCAGCCGTGACGATCCGCGCGGCCGGCCCAGCGTGTTCGAACGCCTGCCGGCGATATCCGGCGCCAAGTGGATATCCATCGGCAGGCTGGATTTCAACACCTGCGGGCTCCTGATGTTTACCACCTCGGGTGAGCTCGCCAATCGCATGATGCATCCGCGTTTCGAGATCGAGCGCGAATATGCGGTGCGCATCATGGGCAAGCTGCAACCGGACCACGTGCAGCATTTGATGCAGGGCGTCGAACTCGAGGACGGCGTGGCGCGCTGCGAACGCGTCGAAGTGCGCGGCGGCGAGGGCGCGAACCAGTGGTGCCATGTCGTGCTGAAGGAAGGCCGCAACCGCATCGTGCGCCGGATGTTCGAAAAGCTCGGCTTCGTGATAAGCCGCTTGATGCGCGTGCGCTACGGGCCCGTCGATTTGCCGCCGCGCGTGAAGCGCAATCAGTATTACGAACTCACCGCCGACGAGACGCAGCGTTTACTCGACTGGCTCGACGCAGCACAGTTGCAGTCTCCACCAAAGGACGCGTCAGGTCGCGGCGCTCGAGAATAAACACGCAGTCATCCCCACCACTGGTTTCAGGCCACACGAAAGGCATGCGCGGAAACGCGGCCTCGACGCGCGCGCGGTGGTGTCCGACCTCGACGACCAGTAGTCCGTTGTCATTCAGGTGGGCCGCCGACTCGCGCAGTATCACCCGTACCGCGTCCAATCCGTCCTTCCCGCCCGCCAGCGCGAGGCTTGGCTCGTGGCGATATTCGGGCGGCAGTTTGCGCATGGTGTCTGCGGCTACGTAGGGCGGGTTGGCCACGATCAGGTCATAGCGTGCGGCCGCGAGGGCTGAAAACATATCGGACTGCGCGAGCCGGATGCGCTGTCGCAGGCGATAGGTTGCAACGTTGCGCCGGGCAACGGCGAGCGCGTCCCGCGCGATATCAACCGCGTCGATTTGCGCCGCGGGGAATGTTTTGGCGAGCAGGATGGCGAGACAGCCGGAACCGGTGCACAGATCGAGCACATGGAGAATTCGCCGGCGCGGCGCCAGCCATGGCGCGCGTTCCGCACGCAATAACTCGGCAATGTACGAGCGCGGCACGATCACGCGCTCGTCGACATAAAACCGGTAGTCGCCGAGCCAGGCTTCCCGCGTGAGGTAGGCGGCGGGAACGCGGCGGCGTATGCGTTCGGTGATCAGGCGCAGTGCCCGTGTACGTTCGGGCGCGGTGAGTTTGCGCGCGAGATAAGGCGTTAAGCAGTCAGGCGGCAACTTGAGCGCGTGCAATACCAGGTAAACCGCCTCATCCCATGCATTGGTGGTGCCATGCCCGTACGCGAGCCGCGCGCGTGCGAGGCGTGCAAACGCGGTTTCGATCAATGCTGCCACTGTGACTGGAAGCAGCGGGGCCATGGCAGGCCCCCGTGCACGCTGGACGACACTCATCGGGCGTGACCGGGGCGGCGCGGAGGAATTGCGTCGCGTCCGGTCAGACTATATCGAGGTTGAGTTTAATGCTGCTCAAATCGTCGGTCGGGCCGGTGGTGGAGTGCGAGTTCGAATCTTGATCTTCTTTGCTCGGAATCGGCGGTGCAGAGGTCTTGCCGGCATTGTTGATCAACCAGTGCAGGTTCGACGGCGAGTCCGAATTGGCGAGCGCGTTTTTGAGTGTAATCTGATCGGTGCTATAGAGATGGAACAGCGATTGCTCGAACGTCTGGCTTCCCGGTGCCAGGCTTTGTTCCATGGCATCCTTGATTTCGCCCATTTCGCCGTTCTTGATCAATTCCGAAACGTGCGTGGTATTGAGCATGATTTCGACCGCAGGAATACGGCTGCCGTTTTTGGCGCGCACCAGGCGTTGCGAAATGATGCATTTGAGGCCGATCGCGAGGTCGGCGAGCAACGCTTCGCGCGCTTCGCGCGGGAAGAAATTGATGATCCGGTTAAGCGCGTGGTAACTGTTGGTGGCGTGCAGCGTTGAGAGGCAAAGGTGTCCGGTCTGCGCAAACAGCAGGGCGCTTTGCAGGGTCGCTTGATCGCGGATCTCGCCGATCATCAGCATGTCCGGGGCCTCGCGCATGGCGCTGACCAGCGCATTGGAATATGACCGGGTGTCCATGCCGATTTCGCGCTGGTTGACGATCGATTTCTTGTGCTTGTAGGCGAACTCCATCGGATCTTCGATCGTCAGGATGTGGCCGGTCCGCGTGCTGTTGCGGTAATCGATCATCGCCGCCATGGACGACGACTTGCCGGACCCGGTGGAGCCGACGATCAGGATCATGCCGAGCTTTTCCATGACAAGGTCTTTGACGATCGGCGGCAACTTCAGTTCTTCGACGCTCGGAATGTCGGGCTTGATGAAGCGAATCACCATCGCCACCGCGCCGCGCTGGCGGAATACGTTGACGCGGTAGCTGCCGAGCTTGGAGCGCCCCACGGCGAAGTTCATTTCGAGCGTTTTCTCGTACTCGTTGACCTGTTCCTCCGACATCACCTCGTACGCAATATTCTTCACTGCAGCCGGATCGAGCAACTGCGCATTGATCGGCATCACGACGCCGTTGATCTTGATCTGGATCGGGGCGCCGGCGGTGAAAAACATGTCCGATGCCTGCTTGTCGGCCATTAATTTGAATAACGGGTCGAGGAACATGATGGTTCGCCGTTCAGCGCTTGAGGAGAGATTTGATGTTGCCGAGGAAGCTGTGGTCGGAGGTTTCGGGGTCTTCGACGGCGGGCGGCGCTTTGTCGGCGTCGGCGCGCGGCGCGCGCGCGCTCGACGTCGTCATCGCCTGCTGGTGCCTGCCGGTGGTGCGGAACGAATTCGGTTTGGCGATGATCACCTTGCCGAGTTCCTCGAGCACTTCCTTGCCGAACTCGTCGAAATCGTAAAGGTAGAGATACTCGCCGAGTTTTTCGAGATTCTTGGTGATTATCCTGATCTGCGTGTTTTCGGGATCGGCGGCGATGGTAATTGTCACCGGCACTTCGCAAGCTACCGTGAATATACCGCGTTCCACATAACCGCGCTCATGGCGCACCTCCTGCACGTCGAATTTGAGGGCGTTGGTCCACAGGTAGTCGCGCAGGCGCTGCACCAAGGGATCCGACACTTTTTCTATGGTGATTTTGCCGTCGCCGACACACCGGAAGCGCAGCACGATCGCCTCGATGTAATCGCGGTGATCGACGGTGAGCCGGCGCCCGTTGCAGTTGTAATCGCATTGCAGCAGATTCTCGAACTTGGTTACCCCGCCCTCAACATAATAGTGGCGCGGCACCACCGGCTTGATGATGTTGAGCGAATTAAATAGATCGACCAGATAGTGCAGCCCGTCCTTGAGCCTGACGTGTGTGAGCTGCAGATTCTGATTGAGTTCAGCCTGAGTGAGGTGCTGTTTCTGGCGCAGCGAGTCAGCTTGCTGCTTGAGGTCGTCAAGTAATCCCATTACATTCCAGGTCAGCGGCGAGGTAAAAAAGGCATTTTGCCTATATTTGAATGGCTTGGAAAGCTAATTTAGTGCATTAGTGCACATCCTGCGCTTAGAGTCCGTAACATAGTGCAACGCACACGCGTTTCAGTGTGTTATGCACTCTTAGTCGCCGCGCAACAACTCGTTGATACTGGTTTTGGCACGCGTGCCGGCGTCGACCCGCTTGACGATGACGGCGCAATATAGTTGGCATTTGCCGTCGCTCGAGGGCAGGGTTCCGGAAACCACGACCGAGCCCGCGGGTACGCGTCCGTAACTGACTGCGCCGCTCGCGCGATCGAAAATACGCGTGCTCTGCCCGATAAACACGCCCATCGAAATGACCGAGCCCTCTTCCACTACGACGCCTTCGACGATTTCCGAGCGCGCGCCGATGAAGCAATTGTCCTCGATAATGGTGGGATTGGCCTGTAACGGCTCAAGCACGCCGCCGATGCCGACGCCGCCCGACAAGTGCACGTTCTTGCCGATTTGCGCGCAGGATCCGACCGTTGCCCATGTATCGACCATGGTGCCTTCGTCGACGTAGGCGCCGATGTTGACGTAGGATGGCATCAGCACGGCGTTTTTGGCGATGAACGCACCACGTCTCACCATTGCCGGCGGCACCACGCGAAAACCGCCGCGCGCAAAGTCTTCGCGCGTGTAGTGCGCGAACTTGCTGGGCACTTTGTCGTAGTATTGCGTCGCCGCGCCGGCCAGCGCGACGTTTTCCTCGAGGCGAAAGGACAGCAGCACCGCTTTCTTGAGCCATTCGTGGACCACCCATGCGCCGTTGATTTTTTCCGCGACGCGCACCTTGCCCGCGTCGAGAGCGGCGAGCGCTTCGCCGACTGCCGCGCCGATGCTGGCCGGCGCGCTACCCGGACTCAATTCTGCGCGTTGGTCCCAGGCTCGTTCAATGATCGATTGCAGTTCGTTCATGGCAATTCCGTTGATGGTTATCGTTGACCTAAAAACGCGGCGATACGGTGCGCCGCTTCCGTGCATTCGGCGGTGGAAGCGACCAGCGCAATGCGTACAAAGTTTGCCCCCGGGTTAATGCCGCGCGCCTCGCGGGCGAGGTAGCTGCCGGGAAGCACCGCCACGTTTTGCGCCGCGAGGAGTTCGCGCGTAAAACCGGTATCATCGCGCAGCGTGTCCAGCCAGATATAGAAAGCGGCATCCGGCATGCCGATTTCGGTCACGTCGCTCAAGATGCGGATCGCGGCAACGAATTTCTCGCGGTAAAGGCGGCGGTTTTCCACCACGTGGGCTTCGTCTTGCCACGCCGCGGTGCTCGCGGCGTGGAGCGGCGGACTCATCGCGCATCCCTGGTAGGTGCGGTAGAGCAGGAATTTTTTCAGAATTGCCGCATCGCCCGCGACAAAGCCCGAGCGCATTCCCGGCACGTTCGAGCGCTTGGAGAGGCTCGAAAACATCACCAGCCGCGGATAGCCGTCGCGCCCGCATTGCTGCGCCGCCTGCAGGCTGCCTAGCGGCGGCTGCGCTTCATCGAAATAGATCTCCGAATAGCATTCATCGGCAGCGATCACAAAGCCGTAGCGGTCTGACAATGCAAAGAGGCGCTGCCATTCCGCGAGCGTCATCACGCGGCCGGTCGGGTTGCCCGGCGAGCATACGTAGACGAGCTGGGTGCGCTGCCAGACTGTCGCGGGCAGTTGCTCCAAGTCAAGCGCAAAATTATCCGCCGGCAGCGCGTTCAGATACTGCGGCGCGGCGCCGGCGAAGAGTGCTGCGCCTTCGTAAATCTGGTAAAAAGGATTGGGGACAACGACCACGGGCTCGGGGCGTGTACGATCCACGATGGTCTGCGCGAAAGCAAACAACGCTTCGCGGCTGCCATTGACCGGTATGATCTGGTCATCCGCACTGATCTCTTTCAAACCGTAGCGCCGTTGCAGCCAGCGGGCGATCGCAATGCGCAGGTTTTCGCCGCCCAGTGTGGACGGATATTGGGCGAGGCCGGCCAGGTTCTCCGTGAGAGCCTCTTTGATGAAATCCGGCGTCGGATGCTTGGGCTCGCCGATATGCAGGCTGACCGGTTTAAGTTGCGGATTGGGCGCGACTCCGCTGAGCAGGGCGGCGAGTTTCTGAAACGGATAGCTCTGCAGACGGTCGAAGGCGGGGTTCATGCGCGGCAATCGATTCAAAGGTCGGATTATAAGGGTGTTGCGGTGCAGTTCACAAAAATGATGCCGATCGCGGGGCTGCTCACGGGCGCCACGGTATGGGGTTTGATCTGGTACCCGTATCGCGCGCTCGATTATGCCGGCGTCGGCGGCGCACTGGCGGCGACGCTGACCTATGGCGGGGCATTCGTTGTCGGCAGCGTACTGTTCCGGCCTCGATTGCGCATGTCGTGGATGCTGGCGGCGATCGCGCTCAGCGCCGGATGGGCCAATGTCGGCTTTACGCTGGCGGTCGTCTACGGCGACGTGATGCGCGTGGTGCTGCTGTTTTATCTGGCGCCGGCGTGGACCCTATTATTCGCGCGCCTGCTGCTGGATGAAAAATTGTCCGGCACGGGTTTTGGCCTGATGGCGTTTGCGCTGGCGGGCGCGGCGGTGATGTTGTGGCAGCCGCGTATCGGGTGGCCGTTGCCGCGTTCTGCGGCGGAATGGTTGGGACTTTCCGCCGGCGCGATGTTCGCGCTGTCCAACGTCCTGATACGCAAAACGCCGTATATCGCAATCGAATTGAAAGTGCTTGCGGTATTTGTCGGCGGCGTAATCGCCGGCGCGGCGTGCATGCTGTTTGCCGCGCCGCCTGCAACCGGCGTGTGGACGTCGCTCCTCGACCAGGCGCTCTTGCTGGCGATCCTCACGCTGGTGATCCTCGCCGTGAATTTTGCGGCGCAGTATGGTCTGACGCGCGTCAGCGCTAACCGCGCTATCGTGATTTATCTCTTCGAACTGGTGGTTACCGCGCTTGCAGCCTGGCTGCTCGCAGGCGAAGTGCTTACGTTGAAGGAATGGTGCGGCGGAATCATGATTGTTGCGGCGGGCCTCATGTCCGACCGGCTGGGCAACGCGCCGGCCGGCGCGACTAGCGACTGCTCGACGCTACCGGCAGCGCATCGAGATTAATGGCGGGCAGCGGCCGCCAGCCTTTCTTGCGTGTTTCGGCGACCACCGTCGTAAAAATGCCGCCCCGCACAAAAAACCGCGCGGTGAGACGCATAAAGCGCGGCTTGGTCGCGCGTGCCAGATCGTCGAGTATGCGATTGGTGACCGCCTCATGATAGGCGCCTTCGTTGCGGTACGCCCAGATATAGAGTTTGAGGCTCTTCAATTCGACGCATGCGCGATCCGGTACGTAGTCGAGATAGAGCGTTGCGAAGTCGGGTTGCCCGGTCTGCGGACACAAGCAGGTAAACTCCGGTATTTCCATGTGAATCCGGTAGTCGCCGCGCGGCTGCGGATTGGCAAATGTCGCCAGATGCTTGGTGGGTGTACTCGGCATTAGGGCAGATTAAACAATTCAGTTAAAATATTGCGTTAAGGTCTGGCCCGAATTATAACCTTACCCGGCAAAGAAAAAATTGCGCCTCACTGAAATCAAGCTCGCTGGCTTCAAGTCGTTCGTCGATCCCACCAGTATCCCCGTGCCAGGCCAGCTGGTCGGCGTGGTCGGTCCCAATGGTTGCGGTAAATCCAATATCATCGATGCGGTGCGCTGGGTGCTCGGCGAGTCGTCGGCGCGCCACTTGCGCGGCGAAATCATGCAGGACGTGCTGTTCAATGGCTCCGGCGGCCGGCAAATGGTGAATCGCGCGAGCGTCGAACTGGTGTTCGACAACAGTCTGGGCAGGGCCGGCGGCCAGTGGGCGAGCTACGGCGAGATTTCGGTCAAGCGGGTGCTCGAGCGCGACAGCGAGTCGGCGTATTACATCAACAATCTGCACGTGCGCAGGCGCGACGTTGCCGACATTTTCCTGGGGACGGGGCTTGGCGCACGCGCTTACGCGATCATCGAACAGGGCATGATCTCGCGCATTATCGAGGCCAAGCCCGAGGAACTGCGCATATTTCTTGAAGAGGCGGCCGGTGTTTCGAAATACCGCGAGCGCCGGCGCGAAACCGAGTTGCGTCTCGCCGATACGCGTGAAAACCTGCTGCGCGTCGAGGATATACGCCTGGAACTCGACAAGCAGCTCGAACATCTGCGCGCGCAGGCTGACGTGGCGCGCCAGTATCACAGTCTGCACGAACAATTGCGCATGGCGCAGAACCTCATGTGGCTGCAGAAACGGCGTGAGGCCACCAGCGCGCGCGAACGCTACACGCGCGAGATCGAGAAACTCGGCGTCGAGCTCGAAGCCCAGACCGCGCGCCTGCGCGAGGCCGAGCGCCGTATCGAGGAATTGCGCGACCGTCATCATACGTGCGGCGATGCGGTGCACGTCGCGCAAGGCGGCCTCTACGAATCCAACGCCGAAATGTCGCGTTTGCAGCAACAGATCGAGCACGTGCGCGAAAACCGCCAGCGCATCGGCAGCCAGCTGACTGCGCTGCAGACCCAGCTCGCGCAGGGCGAAAGCCAGCTTGCGGCGCAGCACGCGAGTCGCGACGAGTGGCGGCAGGAAGAGGCGCGCGCGCAGCAACAGGGCGACGCTTGCCAGGCTGCGGCCGCCGCCGCAGCCGCTCGGTTGCCCATCGCGGAGCAGGAGTTTCGCGCGAGTCAGGAAGCGCGCGACCGCCTGCAGCACGAGGTCGCCGAGAATGCACAGGCATTGCAACTTGCGCAGACGCGTGGCGAACACGCACTGAAGATTCTTGCCCAGCTCGCGCAGCGTGAGCAGCGATTGCGCGAAGAGCAGTCGGCGTTGACGCCGCCGGATAGCGATGAGTTGGAGAGGTTGCGCACCGGTCTCGCGTCCCTGGAGACGCAGCACCGCGACAAACGCGCGCGGGTCGATGCCGAGGAGGCGCTGATACCGCGGCTTGAGCAGGCGTTGCGCGAACAGGCGGCAACGGTCGATGCCGCCGCGCAACAGGTAACCGCGCTCGAGGCGCGCGTCGATGCGCTGACACAGCTGCAGGATCGAATCGCGCGTAGTGAAACGATGCAAGGCTGGCTGACGGGGCACGACCTGAACGCCGCGCGCCGTCTGTGGCAGGACATCGAAATCGAAGCAGGCTGGGAGGACGCGCTCGAAGCGGTATTGCGCGAACGTCTGAATGCCATTGGTCTTGGCGATCTCGCGCAGGCAGCGCCTTGGCTGGGCGACCTGCCGCCGGGCAAGATGACGGTATATACCGCGGCGGGCGACAGTGCCGCGCCGCCGCCCCCCCTCGGGCTGGAACCCCTGGCTGCTTACGTTCACTGCAAGAATGCGGCCGCCGCCGGCGCGCTTGCCGATTGGCTGCATCAGGTTTACGTCGTCAGGGACAGGCGCGAGGGGCTTCAATTGCGCGAGCGCCTGCCGGTGGGTGCTTTGCTGGTATCCGGCGACGGCCATGTATTCACGCGCCATAGCGTAAGTTTCCATGCGCCGGACTCGGAGTTTCATGGCGTGTTGTCGCGTCAGCGCGAGATTGAAACATTGTCCGGGCAGATTGTCGGTGAACACGGGCGGCTCGCATCGCACCGCAGCGCGCTGGCGGCGGCGGAAACCCAGTTCGAGCATCGCAAGACGGCGCTTAACGAACTGCGCTTCGCGGCGGAATTATTGCAGCAATCGCTGCACGAGTCGGAATTGGCGATACTCAAGCTTTCGGAGCAGGCTCAGCGTGTGAGTCAGCGCGGCGAGCAGATCGCAACGGAGCTTGCGGAAATCGATGCGCAGTCCGGGAACGAGCGTGCGCAGTACGATGCGGCGCAGACGACGGTTGGACAAATCGACAAGCAGCGTATCGAGTCGCACGCCCTGCACGCCGGCATCGGCGAGCGTTACGCCGCGGCGGAAAGCGCGCTGGAGCAGCAGCGGCAGGTATTGCAGCAGGCGGAACGCGCTGCGCAGGAGGCCGCGTTCCATCTCAAGACATGCGTAAACAAGATCGCTGAAGTGGAAAACGCGATCAGGCTCGTCGACGCTAACGTCGGCACGGTCAGAACGGGCATCGCACGGCAAGAGCAGGAACTGGGCGGACTCGACGAAGCGCCGCTGAACGTCGGACTCGAAGTGATCATTGCGGTGCGCACGCAGAAAGAGCGGGCGTTGGCGGCCGCGCGCGATACGCTGGAAGCCACTGAAACCGCGCTGCGCGAGACCGAGCACGAACGGCTCACGATAGAGCAGAACCTCGATCCGATACGCGGGCGCATCAACGAGGTCAAGCTGAAGGAGCAGGAAGCGCGCCTGATCGAGGAGCAGTTCGCGCAACAGCTGGCCGCGGCCGGCGCCAACGAACAGGAGGTCGAGGCCCAGCTCGAAAAAGGCAAGCGCTCAGGCGCGCTACAGGCCGATATCGCGCGTTTGAACGGCGAGATCGGCGCGCTCGGCGCGGTGAATCTCGCCGCGCTCGAGGAACTCGACACCGCGCAGCAGCGCAAGAATTATCTCGACGCCCAGTCACAGGACCTCAATCAGGCGCTGACCACGCTGGAGGACGCCATCCGCCGCATCGACCGCGAGACGCGCGAACGCCTGCAGCACACGTTCGATGAAGTCAACACGCATTTTGGGCGCCTGTTTCCGTCGCTGTTTGGCGGCGGCCAGGCCAAGCTCTTGCTGACCGGCGAGGAAATCCTCGACAGCGGCGTGCAGGTGATAGCGCAACCGCCGGGCAAGAAAAACAGCTCGATTCACCTGTTGTCCGGCGGCGAGAAGGCGTTGACGGCATTGTCGCTGGTGTTTGCGCTGTTCCAGCTTAATCCGGCGCCGTTCTGCCTGCTCGACGAGGTCGACGCGCCGCTCGACGATACGAACACGGAGCGGTTCTGCGAACTGGTGAAGACCATGTCAGCCGGCTCGCAGTTCTTGTTCATCAGCCACAACAAGATTACGATGGAGATCGCCAACCAGCTGATCGGTGTCACGATGCAGGAGGCCGGCGTATCGCGCGTCGTCGCAGTGGATATCGAAGAAGCCATGAAGCTTGCCGAGGAAGCCGCGTAGGGCATGAGCGATTTGCACCTAAGCCTGCTCGGAATAGGCGCGTGCGTCGTGGCCGGCGTTTATCTGTTCAACTGGTGGCAGGAGCGCCAGTTTCACCGCCGCACCGAACTTGCGTTCGAACGCAAGCACGACGACGTGCTGATGCCGGCGGCGCCGGCGGTGGACGATGCGCCGGCGGCGCGCATCGAACCGACGTTCGACAGCCCGCCGTTTCCGGCACCGGCGTCCCGCCAGCCTGTGGTCAGGACGCTGGCGGCCAACGTGCTCGATCCGGTGATCGATTATGTGGTGGAGGTGGCGCTCAATGCTCCGCACGACAGCGTCGGCTTGCATGAAGACCTGATCGCTTTGGCGAATAATTGGACAAAACCGGTACTCGTCGCGGGATACGATGCCGGCACCGGCGAATGGCGCGCGGTGGAAAAGGACAGCGGCACGCAGTATTCGCAATTGCGATTCGCGGTGCAGATGTCAAACCGCTCGGGCTGCATCGAACAGGGACAGCTGACGGCATTTCGCGCGGCAGTCGAGGCCTGGGCGGAACGCAACGCAGGCAAAGCGAAGTGTCTAGAAACCGAACCTGCGCATGCGATGGCGGTACAGCTCGACCGGTTTTGCGCAGATGTCGACATCGCAATCGGCATCAACGTGGTAACGCGCGACAGCAGCCCGTTTTCCGGGACCAAGATCCGCGCGCTGGCCGAGGCGGGCGGTCTCAAGCTCGAGAGCGATGGCGTGTTTTATCTGCGCGGTGATAACGGCGAAACACTGTTTACGCTTGACAACCACGAGCCGATGCCGTTTATGCCGGAGCAGATAAAGGCGCTATCCACTACCGGAGTAACGTTTCTGCTCGACGTGCCGCGCGTCGTCGATGCGCTGCGCGAATTCGATGTCATGCTCGCTACCGCGCAAAACTTCGCGACCACCCTCGGCGGCAGGCTGGTGGACGACAATCGCGCGGCGCTGTCGGAGGAAGCGATCGATAAAATCCGGCGCCAATTGACCGGCATACTCGCGAAAATGGAGGCGGGCCAGATCGCCGCCGGGGGAGCGCGCGCGCTGCGTTTGTTTTCGTGAATGGCCATTGCACCGCACATTCTTGCGCGCGTGAAGGAACTGCGTGCCGAGCTCGAGCAGCATAATTACAATTATTACATCCTTGACGGGCCGCTGATATCCGATGCCGAGTACGACCGCCTGTTTCGCGAACTGCAACAACTCGAGACGCAATATCCACGCCTCGTAACGCCGGATTCGCCGACGCGACGCGTCGGCGCGGGGCCGCTGACCGATTTCTCCCCGGTCACGCATCGCACGCCCATGTTGTCGCTCAATAATGCGTTTGCGGACGAGGAGGTCGTCGCATTCGACAAGCGCGTGCGCGAAGCGATCGACACCGATGCGATTGAATATGCGGCAGAGCCCAAATTCGACGGGCTTGCGATCGGCCTGACTTATGCTGACGGCATGTTCGTCACCGGCGCGACGCGCGGC
>JANNPG010000046.1:0-11169 GCA_031399805.1 Betaproteobacteria bacterium
GTGCTGGCCGCCGATGCGCCGCAGAAGGATGCGGACAAGGATACCTATGACCAGGATTCCATCCTTAAAGACGCGGCGGATTTTTTCGGGCAGAGCACGGAAGGACTGGCCAAGGTCATCGAGAAGGCATTCAAGGAGCACGGCCGGCCCAACGGCTACATCACAGGCGAGGAAGCCAGCGGCGCGATCACGGTGGGCTTGCGCTACGGCAACGGCACGCTGAAACTGAAAGCCGGCGCGACCAAAAAGGTCTATTGGCAGGGACCGTCCATCGGGTTTGATCTGGGTGCCAATGCGTCCAAGGTCTTTGTGCTCGTCTATCGCCTGCCCAACGCGGAAAGAATTTTCCAGCGCTTCCCGTCGGTGGACGGCAGTTTCTACTACGTGGGTGGGGTCGGCATCAACTATCAGCGACGCGACAAAATCATACTCGCGCCGATCCGGCTCGGCGTCGGCCTGCGCGCCGGCGCGAGCATCGGCTACATGCACTACACCAGGAAAAAAACGCTCAATCCGTTCTGAGACCCGCACGCGAAAAATGCCGGCGCGCTTCAACGCCGGGCCGCATCAAAGCAACGCACCGCGCGCGGTGATCGGCCACAGCGCCTCGACGCGGCCGTTACGCACGCACACGAACCCGTCATAGAGATTGACCGTCGGATCGCAGTGCCCGGGAATGAGCTTCAACTTGTCGCCAACCTTGAAGCGCGTCGCGCCGGTAATTTGCAGAACGCCATGTTCGTCCGACGCTTTCACATATTCGACGTCCTCATGGCCGGCAACCCGCGGCATGCCCGAATCCACGCTCGACGCCTTAAGGCCGGCGTCGACGACCACGCGATCAGGGGCGGGCGCGCTCATCACCGTCGTCCACACAAACAGACTGTGCTCGAACTGCGGAATGCCGCTCTCGGTCCAGTCGTTCTTCGCATAATCGGCATCCATGAAGATGTACGAGCCCGCCTGCAACTCGTGATATACGCTGCTCGCTGCCTCGAACATATAGCTGCCGGTTCCCGCGCCGGTCACATAGTCGCAGGGGATTCCTGCTGCGCCGAGCAGGCGTGTGGTCGTGCGCACGTGCGCGACTGCGCGTGTAATCGCAGCGCGCCGCGCGCTGACTTTGCGGATGTGCTGAGCCGAACCCTGATACGCCTGTAAACCGGCAAACCGCAGATTGCGGCACGCGACGATTTGTCGGGCAAGCGTGACGGCCGGCGCGCCTGGCGGCACGCCGCAGCGGCCGGCGCCGACGTCGATCTCAACCAGCACATCGAGAGTGACGGCCGCCCCGCGCGCTGCCGCATCGAGCGCCGCGATATTGCCTGCATCGTCGGCGCATACCGCGACATGCGCGTGCCGGTTGAGTTCGGCGAGCAGCTTTACTTTGGGTGCGCCGACGATTTCGTTCGCGATCAGCACATCGGTGACGCCGCCCGCGACCAGCGCCTCCGCCTCGCTGACTTTCTGCACGCAGATGCCAACTGCGCCGAGCGCAATCTGCCGCAGCGCGATTTCCGGACACTTGTGGCTTTTGGCGTGGGGCCGCAGCCGGATGTTCCGGCCGGCGAGGGATTCCGGCAACCGCCGCAAATTGCGCTCGAACGCATCGAGCTCCAGCAGCAGACACGGGGTGTCGACCGCGGCCAGCGGCATGCCGATTTCAGCGGCGGGGCGAATAGACATAAGCGCCTCTCATTGAGTCGGGGATTTTTGCACTTGCACGGCTTTCTCGACATTCGCGCGGAGCTCCGCCATGTCGTTCGCATGCGCAGCCGCGTTGCGCGTTGCTGCCAGCTATCGACCAGAAACGCGTAGGAATTGAACAGCATGGATCAGAGCGTGTAATCGTAATCAATCGTCAGTGGCGCGTGATCGGAATATCTGTGGTCCTTGTAGATTTTGACTTTGCGCGCGCTCCCGGCGACGGCGGGCGTCGCAATTTGGTAGTCGATACGCCAGCCGACGTTTTTCGCCCACGCCTGGCCGCGGTTCGACCACCAGGTATATTGTTCGGCGCGCTGATCGATGCGGCGGAACACGTCGACGAATTTAAGCTCGTCGAAAATCCGCGTCAGCCACTCCCGCTCCTCGGGCAGAAAGCCCGAGTTCCTGCGGTTGCCGCGCCAGTTTTTGAGATCGATTTCCTTGTGCGCGATGTTCCAGTCTCCGCACACGATGAATTCGCGCCCTTCCCGTGCGAGCTGCGCGAGGTGCGGATAAAACTCGGCCATGAATCGAAACTTCGACTGCTGCCGGTGCTCGCCGCTCGAACCGGATGGCAGGTAGGCCGAAATCACCGAGAGCTTGCCGAAGTCGGCGCGCACGTAGCGTCCTTCGGCGTCGAACTCGCGCACACCGATGCCTTCGCGCACGCAGTCGGGCTTTGACTTCGAGTACACGCCCACCCCGCTGTAGCCTTTTTTCGCGGCGTAATGGAAAATCCCGTGAAAGCCGTGCGGGGTTAGCATCTCATCGGTCATGTCGGCCGCCTGCGTTTTCAGCTCCTGCACGCAGGCAATGTCTGCCCTCTGGCGCGCAAGCCAGCGCAGAAATCCTTTGCTCGTCGCCGAGCGGATACCGTTGAGGTTAACCGTGATTACGCGTAACATAATGTTTTGGCGGTGTTTACGGTGCTCGCGGGAATTTCATGGTGGACGATTTCAGGCGCAAATTTATCGGCTTCGTGGTGGCACAGAAAGTGCTTTACTTTGGTGAGTTTAAAACCAAGGCGGGCCGCATGTCGCCGTACTTTTTCGATGCCGGGTTGTTTTACGACGGTCAGTCTTTAAAGCGGCTGGCGCAATTTTACGCGAAAGCGATCCTCGCCGCCGGCGTCGAATTCGACATGCTGTTCGGCCCCGCATACAAAGGCATACCGCTGGTGGCGGCGGTGTCGATGGCGCTGGCGGACGCGGGGCGCAACGTGCGCTACAGCTTCAACCGCAAGGAAGAAAAGGATCATGGCGAAGGCGGCGTGGTCGTCGGTGCGCCGCTCGCTGGCCGCGTGCTGATCATTGACGACGTAATCTCCGCCGGCACGTCGGTTCGTCAGTCGGTCGGCATCATCAAAGCCGCAGGCGCCATGCCGTGCGGCGTGGCGATTGCGCTGGACCGCATGGAACGCGGCACGGGCGAGTTGTCAGCCGTGCAGGAGGTCGAACGTTATTATGAAATGCCGGTGATCAGCATCGCCAGGCTCGACGACCTGGTCGCCTATTTGCGAACCGACAGCGGGATGTCCGCGAATCTTTCCGCGGTCAACAAGTATCGCGAACAATACGGAGTGACGGCACATGCGTAGCTTACAAGCGGTTTTACTGGTTGCCCTCGCGCTGGCGATCGGCAGCGGTCAGGCACAGACTTCGGGCGGCGGCAAAATCGTCTGCTGGAAAGACAAGGCGGGCAAGACGGTCGGTTGCGGCGACAAAGTGCCGCCCGAGTATCAGGACAACGCCACCAAGGAACTCAACAAGCGCGGAGTGACCGTCAACCAGACGTCGCCCGCATTGACGGATGCCCAGAAAAAGGCGCAGCAGGCGGAGAAGGATCGCAAACAGGCGGAAAATCAGGTCGCAGCCGAGCAGCGTCGCCGGGACAAGGCGTTGCTCGATACATTCACCACGGCAAAGGAAATCGATTTAAAACGCAATCGCGACATCCAGCTGATCGAGTCGAATATCGAAACGCAGCAGACCAATCTGAAGAATGCGAATGACCGCCAGGCCGACGCGCGCACCCGCATCGAGCAGTTCAAGAAGGAGAACAAGCCGGTGCCGGCGCCTATCCAGGACGAATTCGACCGCGCCGAGGGGAACAAGGTGAAAATTCAGGCCCAGATCACCCAGAAACGCAAGGACATCGCGGACCTGAACCAGCAGTATGACGACATGAAAAAACGTTTTGTGGAGCTGACGGGCACCGCGCCTTCGGCCACGACCGCAGCGGTTAACGTGAAGCCGGAAGCACCGCCCGCACCAGCGGCCAGCGCGGCAGCCGCGAAAAAGTAGTAGCCGGCTCTAGTTGCCGGTGAGTTTTTGCTTCAGCAGCGCGTTGACCTGCGCCGGATTCGCCTTGCCTTTGGATACCTTCATCACCTGGCCGACCAGCGCGTTGAAGGCCTTTTCCTTGCCGCTCCTGTAATCGGCGACCTGCTGCGCGTTCGCGGCGAGGATCTGATCGACGATTTTTTCGATTTCGCCGGAGTCGGAAATCTGCTTCAGGTCCATTTTTTTTATGTATGCATCCGCCTCGGCTTTTAGGGCAGGGCCAGGTGCGGCCAAATTGGCCACGCCCACGACCTTGCCATCCCACAAATCGCGGAATACGTCCTTGGCGATTTTCCCGGAGATCGTTCCATCGATGATTCGGCCAATAAGCCAAATCAGGGCCTCTGGTTTGACCGGGGAATCCGCAATAGCAATATTCTGGTCATTGAGCCGGCTCGATAATTCGCCGGTGATCCAGTTCGCGGCCTGCTTGGGATCTATTTGTCTTGCAACTGCCTCGTAGTAGGTGGCCACGTCTTTGGATGCCGTCAGCAACGCTGCGTCGTAGCCCGACAATTCATATTGGCGCACGAATCGCTCTCGCACCGCCTGCGGCAATTCCGGCATTCCTGCTTCAATGTCCTTAATCGTTTCCGGATTTATGACGAGCGGGAGTAAATCCGGATCAGGGAAATAGCGATAGTCCATCGCGTCTTCCTTGCTGCGCATCGAGCGCGTTTCGTCGCGGTCGGGATCATAGAGCCGCGTTTCCTGCACCACCTTGCGGCCGTCTTCAATCAGTTCGATCTGGCGGCGCACCTCGAACTTGATCGCCTGCTCCATGAAGCGGAAGGAATTGAGGTTCTTGATCTCGCAGCGCGTGCCGAGCGTATTCGAACCCGTCCGCCGCACCGATACGTTGGCGTCGCAGCGGAACGAGCCTTCCTGCATGTTACCGTCGCAGATGCCGATCCAGCGCACCAGCGTGTGCAGCGTTTTAGCATAGGCGACCGCCTCTTCCGCGCTACGCATGTCGGGCTCGGACACGATTTCGAGCAACGGCGTGCCGGCGCGATTGAGATCGATGCCGCTCATGCCCTTGAAATCCTCATGCAGCGATTTGCCCGCATCCTCTTCGAGATGCGCGCGAGTGAGCCGTACCGTTTTCTGCTCTTCGCCGACGACGATGTCGAGCGTGCCACCTTCGACTATCGGCAATTCGTACTGGCTGATCTGGTAGCCTTTGGGCAGGTCGGGATAGAAATAATTCTTGCGCGCGAATATCGAGCGGCGGTTGATTTTTCCATTGACCGCCAGCCCGAAGCGGATCGCGCGCTCGACCGCGCCGCGGTTTAACACCGGCAAGACGCCCGGCAGCGCGATATCGACCGCGCTCGCCTGCGAGTTCGGGCTTGCGCCGAATGCTGTGGACGCGCCCGAAAAAATCTTCGAGCGCGTCGACAGTTGCGCGTGCGTTTCAAGCCCGATGACGATTTCCCATTTCATGATCTAAATCCTAAAGCTTCACCGCCAAGGACGCAAAGGACGCGAAGGAAAACCAAAGACAGATTATCCGGAAAGCGAAAACACATTCCTTATTTTTCGTTCTCCGCTTTTCTGCCTTTCCTTTGCGTCCTTCGCGTCCTTTGCGGTTCAAGATTTTGCCTCGATTCCCGGCGGCATGCGCATATGCCAGTCGGTCGCCTGCTGGTACTGGTGCGCGACGTTCAGCATTTTGGCTTCGCCGAAATAATTGCCGATGATCTGCAAACCGACCGGATGGTTAGAGGGGTTTGAGGGGAGAGCATTACCCTCCCCTCTCTTTTCCTGGCCAAACCCGCATGGGATCGACATGCCGGGCAGACCCGCAAGATTGACCGCGATCGTGTAAATATCCGACAGATACATCTGCACCGGGTCGCCGGCCTTCTCGCCGAGATTGAACGCGGTGGTCGGGCTGGTCGGTCCCATGATCACATCACACCTCTTGAACGCCTCGACAAAGTCCTGCGCGATCAGCCGCCGCAGCTTCTGCGCCTTGATGTAATAGGCATCGTAGTAGCCGTGCGACAGCACGTAAGTGCCGATCAATATGCGTCGCTTGACTTCCGCGCCGAAGCCCTGCGCGCGCGTCTTCTGATACATGTCGAGCAAATCGGCATAGGCCGGTGCGCGGTAACCGTAACGCGCGCCGTCAAAACGCGACAGATTGCTGGATGCTTCGGCCGGCGCCAGCACGTAGTACACCGGCACCGACAGCTTCATGTTCGGCAATGACACCTCGACCGTCTCGCAGCCGAGTTTCCTGAATTCTACGAGCGCCTGATCGACGGCCCTGGCGACATCGGGCGCCATGCCTTTGGCAAAAAATTCCGCTGGCAGGCCGATGCGCAATCCGTGCACCGGTTTTTGGATATCGCGCGCATAGTCCTCGGGCGCGCGCCGCAGGCTCGTCGAATCGCGCGCGTCGAATCCCGCCATCACGTTCATCATCAGGGCAAGATCTTCCGCGGTTTTCGCCAAGGGTCCCGCCTGGTCGAGGCTGGAAGCGAAAGCGATCATGCCGTAACGGGATACCACGCCGTAGGTGGGCTTCAGGCCGCAGATTCCGGACAGCGCCGCGGGTTGCCGGATGGAGCCGCCAGTGTCGGTACCGGTCGCCGCCGGCACGAGGCGCGCGGCAACCGCCGCCGCCGAGCCGCCCGAACTGCCGCCGGGCACCGCCGCCGCGTCCCACGGATTCCTGACCGGCCCGAAGAACGACGTCTCGTTCGACGAGCCCATCGCAAACTCGTCCATGTTGGTCTTGCCAATGATCACCGCGCCGGCGTTATTGAAAAGCTCGATGGCGTGCGCGTCGTACGGGGCAACGAAGTTGGACAGCATTTTCGAGCCGCACGTCGTCAACCAGCCCTTGGTGCAGAAGATATCCTTGTGCGCGAGCGGGATGCCGGTCAGCGGCCCCGCCTGGCCCCCCGCGATCGTCTGGTCGGCCGCCCGCGCCGCCGTCACGCTACGCTCTTCGTCGACACTGATAAAAGCGTTGAGCGTTTTGCCCAGCGTATTGATTCGCTTGAGGAAAAACTGCGCAAGTTCGACGCTGGACACGCGCTTGGCGGCAAGCTCGGCGGCGAGTTGTTTGAGGGTGGAATTCAGCATGAAGGCGTGAGGCGTGAGGCGTGAGGCGAGAGGCGCAGACTTGATTTACACCCCACTCCTCACCCCTCACGCCTTACTCTAAAACCTTGGGCACCAGGTATAGATCGGCCTCGACTTGCGGCGCGATTGATTGGAACAACGCGTGCTGGTCGGTCTCGGTCACGACGTCGTCGCGCAAGCGCAGCATCACGTCCTGCGCATGCGACATCGGTTCCACGCCGGCCGTGTCGACCGCCTGCATTTCTTCTATCAGCCGGAAGATACCGGTCATGCGGATCAAGACCTCTCCCGCTTCGTCGGGTGCCAGCTCGATGCGGGCAAGGTGTGCAACGCGTTTTACGTCGTCCAGCGTGAGCGCCATGGGGTGCGTGTTTTTTCGCTTAAAAAATGACTGGCGATGAGGTATTATACAACGCTAATTTAGCGGGTTTTTCCCTTTCTTCGGAACCAGTTATGTTCGGTTTTTTGAGCGGTTACTTCAACAACGACCTTGCGATCGACCTCGGCACGGCCAATACGCTGATCTATGTGCGCGGCAAAGGCATCGTGCTCGACGAGCCGTCGGTGGTCGCGATTCGCCAGGAAGGCGGCCCGAACGGCAAAAAAGTCATCCAGGAAGTCGGACTCGCCGCCAAACAAATGCTCGGCCGCACGCCCGGCAATATCACCGCGATTCGCCCGATGAAAGACGGCGTGATCGCCGACTTCACGGTTACCGAGCAGATGTTGAAACACTTCATCAAGAAAGTGCACGACTCGCGCCTCTTTTCGCCGAGCCCGCGCATCATCATTTGCGTGCCGTGCGGCTCGACCCAGGTCGAACGGCGCGCAATCCGCGAATCGGCGATCGGCGCCGGCGCTTCGCGCGTATACCTGATCGAAGAGCCGATGGCGGCCGCGATCGGCGCCGGTATGCCGGTGGGCGAGGCGACCGGCTCGATGGTGGTCGACGTCGGCGGCGGCACGACGGAAGTCGGCGTGATTTCCCTGGGCGGTCTCGTCTACAAGGGGTCGGTGCGCGTCGGCGGCGACAAATTCGACGAAGCCATCATCAACTATATCCGGCGCAATTACGGCATGCTGATCGGCGAGACCACGGCCGAAAATATCAAGAAGGAAATCGGCTCCGCGTTTCCCGGGTCCGAGGTGCGCGAGAAGGAAGTCAAGGGCCGCAACCTCGCCGAAGGCATCCCGCGCAGCTTCACGATTTCCTCCAATGAAATTCTCGAAGCTCTGACCGAACCGTTGAACAGTATCGTCAGCGCCGTCAAATCGGCGCTCGAGCAGACCCCGCCGGAACTCGCCGCCGATATCGCCGAGAAAGGCATGGTACTGACCGGCGGCGGCGCGCTCCTGCGCGATATCGACCGCTTGCTGATGGAAGAAACCGGCCTGCCGGTGATCGTCGCCGAAGACCCGCTGACCTGCGTCGTGCGCGGCTCCGGCATGGCGCTCGAGAAAATGGAAAAACTCGGCAGCATATTCACCGATGACTGAGCGGAGTGAGGAGTAAAGCGTGAGGCGTGAGGCGAAAAACTACTGCTTTGAATCGCCTCCTGCCTCTCACCTCTCGCCTCACGGCTAATGGAACATTCTCCGCCGCAATTTTTCAAACGCGGTCCCACCCCCCTCATTCGTCTGCTGTTGTGTTCGCTGCTGTCGATCGCGCTATTGATCTCGGATGCGCGCTACGGCTACCTGGACGCCATGCGCCAGAGTGTCGCGGTCATCATCTACCCGCTGCAGCGCCTCGCCGGCGCGCCGCGCGCGATGCTCGACAGCATCGGGGAGTTCTTCGTCACGCTGAACGCGCTGCGCACGGAAAACGCCAGGCTCACGGCGCAAAGTCTGCGCGACGCCGTATCGTTCAGAAAATATGCGGCGCTGGCGGCCGAGAACGCTCATTTACGCGATCTGCTCGCCGCGCGCCAGCGCCTTCCGGAAAGCACGATTTTCGCCGAAGTGCTCTACGCGGGACGCGATCTCTTCACGCGTAAAATTGTCATCGACAAGGGCCGCCAGCATGGCATCAAGGCCGGCCAGCCGGTCATCGACCAGATCGGCGTCATCGGCCAGGTCACGCGCACCTATCCGTGGCTTGCCGAAATCACCCTGATCACCGACAAGGAACAGGCGGTGCCGGTGCAGAATCTGCGCAACGGGCTACGCGCCGTGCTCGGCGGCACCGGCAATGACGGTCTGCTGGAACTCAAGTTCATCCCGCTCAACGCGGATTTCCAGAATGGCGATCAGCTCGTGACTTCCGGCATCGATGGCGTCTACCCGCCGGGCCTGCCGGTCGCCGAGGTGTCCAACGTTGAACGCAATGCCGCCTATCCGTTTGCGCGCATCACCTGCACGCCGCTCGCCGGCGTCACGAGCCACCGCCAGGTGCTCGTGTTGAACTCGGGAAACACCGCGCCGGAACGCCCGGTCGAGCCGCCCAAACCGGAGCGCGCGAAAAAATCGCGGAGGGGCGGCTGATGCAGGCACGCGACATCACTTTGCACGAAATTTTGCTCCCCGTCCGGACGGCGTTCATCATTTTTACTTTCGTCGCCGCGTTGCTGATCAATATGCTGCCGTGGTCCGGCTGGTGGCTCGCAATCAAGCCCGATTTCGTCGCGCTGGTCGTGCTTTACTGGTGCATTCAGCAACCGCGCAAGGTCGGCTTCGCGTCCGCCTGGCTGCTCGGACTCATCATGGATGTGGCCGAGGGCAGCCTGTTTGGCCAGCACGCGCTCGCGTATTCGGTGCTCGCGTTCGCCGGCATCGTTCTGCACCGGCGCGTCCTGATGTTCACCCTGCGCGACCAGGTCCTGCACGTGCTCGTGCTGCTGTTGCTCAACGACGCGATGGTACTCGCCGTGCGCATGCTTGCCGGCGCGGGCTTTCCGGGCTTCAGTTATTTCATCGGCAGCCTGACCGCGGCGGCGCTGTGGCCGGCGCTGTGTTTCCTGTTCAAACTGCCGCAGCGGCCGGCGCCCGATCCCGATCGTGTCTGAACTGACCATCAACCCGGGCGTCGAGCTCAGGAACTCGCGGCTGGAGATCTACCACTTCCGGCTGCGGCTCGGGATCGCGTCCGGCGCCGTGCTGTGCCTGTTCTTTCTGCTGTTAGTGCGCTTCTTTTACCTGCAGGTGATACAGCACGATTACTACAGCACGCTGGCGGAAGCAAACCGCATCTCGATTGTGCCCATCGTGCCCAATCGCGGCATCATCGTCGATCGCAATGGCGTGCTGCTCGCGCACAATTATTCGGCGTACACGCTGGAAATAACGCCGGGCAAGGCCGAAGACGTCGAGGCGCTGATCGACGAACTGGCGACCGTGATCGAGATCACGCCCAGAGACCGGCGGCGTTTCAAGAAACTGATCGAGGAAAGCAAGAGCTTCGCGAGCCTGCCCATACGCACGCGGCTCGCGGACGCGGAAATCGCGCGGTTCGCCGCCAACCGCTACCGCTTTCCCGGCGTCGAGATCAACGCGCGACTCTTCCGCCAGTATCCGCAGGGAGCGCTGTTCTCGCACGTGGTCGGCCACATCGGGCGCATCAACCCGCGCGAAATCGAGCAGCTTGAGGCCGACGGCCTCGACGGCAATTACCGCGGCACCGATTACATCGGCAAGGTCGGGCTCGAGCAAAGCTACGAGACGCATTTGCACGGTACCACCGGGGTGGAGGGGGTTGAAGTCGATGCCGCCGGCCGTGCCGTGCGCACGTTGTCGCGCTCGGCGCCCGTGTCCGGTAACAACCTCGTGCTCAACCTCGACGCCGGCCTGCAGGAACTGGCCTACCGCGCATTCGGCGACTACCGCGGCGCGCTCGTCGCGATCAACCCGGCCACCGGTGGCGTGCTCGCATTCGTTTCCAAACCCGGTTTCGATCCCAATCTGTTCGTCGACGGCATCGACCCGCAGAACTGGAAGGAGCTTAACGAATCGATCGACCGGCCGATGGTCAACCGTGCGCTGGCGGGCACTTACCCGCCGGGGTCGACCTTCAAACCTTTCATGG
>JANNPG010000350.1:0-2727 GCA_031399805.1 Betaproteobacteria bacterium
CATACAGTACGCCCGGCATCGGCACGTCGATGCACCTGTCGGGCGAACTCCTGAACATGCTTGCCGGCCTGAAGACCGTGCATGTGGCGTACAAGGGGGGCGGACCGTCGACGCTGGCGGTGATGAGCGGGCAGGAGGTGAAGTTCGGTTACCTCGGCATGGGACCGGCGATTCCGCACGTTAATGCAGGCAGGCTGCGGCCGCTGGCGATTACCATTGGCAAGCGCTCGGCGTTGCTGCCCGAGGTGCCGACCATGATGGAGCTTGGCTACAAGGACTTCGATACCAGCATCTGGTTCGCTTTCTTCGTGCCGGCGAAGACGCCCAAACCGATCATCGCCAAGCTGAATGCCGAGCTCAACCGCATATTGAAAAGCAAGCAGACCAACGATTTTCTCCTCAGCACCGGCGTTGAAGTGGCGCCGGGCACGCCCGAGGAACTCACGCGCACCGTCAGGGACGACGCCGCGCGTTACGGCAAGATCATCAAGGCGGCCAACATTCAGGCTGAATGACGGAAGCTCGGGGAAAAAAATGAAACTTGCATTTATCGGCCTCGGTGTCATGGGTTACCCGATGGCGGGGCATCTCGCGCGGGCGAATCACGCTATGACGGTTTACAACCGCACGCGCGTCAAGGCCGACAAGTGGGTCGGCGAATTCGGCGGCCGCGCCGCCGCCACGCCGCGTGAAGCGGCGCAGGGTGCGGACATCGTGTTTTCCTGCGTAGGCAACGACCACGATCTGCGCGCGGTTACGCTGGGTGCCGACGGCGCGTTTGCCGGCATGCAAAAAAATGCTATCTACGCCGATCACTCGACGGTGTCGGCGAATGTCGCGCGCGAACTGGAGAAAACCGCGGGCGCCGGCGGATTTCATTTTCTCGACGCGCCGGTTTCCGGCGGGCAGGCGGGCGCGGAAAAGGGGATACTCACCATCATGGTCGGCGGCGACGCCGCGGTGTTCGCGCTCGCGCAGCCGGTGATGGCGCATTATGGACGCGCGGTGACGCTGATGGGGCCCGCCGGCGCGGGGCAACTGACCAAAATGGTGAACCAGATTACGGTCGTGGGCCTGGTGCAGGCGCTGGCCGAGGGCATGAACTTCGCAATGCGCGCCGGGCTCGACGCGAAAAAAGTGATCGATGTGATCTCCAAGGGTGCTGCGCAGTCGTGGCAGCTCGAAAACCGCGGGCCGACCATGGTCGACGACAAGTTCGACTTCGGGTTCGCGGTTGACTGGATGCGCAAAGACCTGCAGATTTGTCTCGACGAAGGCCGCCGCAACGGCGCGTTGCTGCCGGTGACCGCCGTCGTCGAGCAGTGGTATGGCAAGCTGCAGGAAAAAGGTTATGGCCGGCTCGACTCGACGAGCCTGATGAAACTGTTGAGCGAGAAATAATGGCTGAGATCACGCCGGTTCCATCCGCCACGGTGACGCTGGTGCGCGACACCGACGCGGGCATTGAAGTACTGATGATGCAGCGCAATCTGAAGTCGGTCTTCGTGCCCGGCATGTACGTGTTCCCGGGCGGGGCGATAGACCCCGCCGATAGCGCGCCGGAACTCACCGAACTGTCGAGCGGGTTGGATGATGCGGGCGCGAGCAGCGCGTTGGGGGTGGCCAGCGCGGGGCTTGCCTACTGGGCCGCCGCCATCCGCGAATCGTTCGAAGAAGCCGGCCTCCTGATCGCGTACGACGAGACGGGCGCGCTGGTCGCGCTCGACGAACCGCAACTCGTCGAGCGCTATTGCCGGCACCGCGACGCGCTCAATCAGGGCACGCGCGGCCTCCTGGAGATATTGCGCGCCGAGCGCCTGCGGCTTGCCGTCGATCAGCTCGTCTATTTCAGCCACTGGATCACGCCGGTGTCGGCGCCGCGCCGTTACGACACGCGGTTTTTCGTGGCGGTAGCGCCGCCGGCGCAAACGCCGCTGCACGACGATCACGAAACCATCAGCCACGTGTGGGTGCGGCCGCGCGACGCACTCGACCGCCACGGGAAAGACGAGTTCAAGATGCGCTTTCCGACCGCGCGTACACTCGAAGAGTTTGCGGCTTACTCCTCGGCCGACGCCCTGATGCGGGCGATGCGCGCCAAGCGCAACATTCCGGCCATCCTGCCCCACATCAGCAGAAAGGGCGCGCGCTTGCTGCCGGGGGAGCCTGGTTACGCAGAAACAGTGACGCCGAAGGCGCGCGGCCAATGGAAGATCTAGTCAAAATATCGCCCGGCGAAGTCGTGCGGGTGTCCGCGCTGGTGCGGCGCGTGACCGCGCCCAATCCCGGCATGATGACCGGCCCCGGCACCAATACCTATATCGTCGGCAGCGACGCGCTCGCGCTGATCGATCCCGGGCCGGAAAGCGCTGCTCATCTGCAGGCGATGCTGGGTGTCGTGGGTGATCGTCTGCGCTGGATATTGTGCACGCATACGCATCTCGATCATTCGCCCGGTGCACGGGCGCTCAAGGCCGCGAGCGGCGCGCAGGTGATTGGAATGCGCGCGCCGGAACACGGCAACCAGGACACGGCGTTCGCGCCGGACCGCGTGTTCAAGGATGGCGACGTGCTCGACTGCGGCGCGTTCACGCTGCGCGCGGTGCATACGCCGGGGCACGCGTCCAACCATCTGTGCTACCTGCTCGACCGCGAAAAGCTGCTGTTTACGGGCGACCACATCATGCAGGGTTCGACCGTAGTGATCGGTCCGCCTGACGGCGATAT
>JANNPG010000363.1:0-7139 GCA_031399805.1 Betaproteobacteria bacterium
GTGCAGCAGAAAGTCGGCCAGGCGATGGAGCAGATGCAGCAGCGCGCGGACAAAGACGCGGAGAAGTAAAGCGAGAACATCCGCTTCGAGCCGCAGATAAACGCAGATACACGCGGATGAAAATCTAGAGCAGATGATTAATATAATTCTGGTTTTTGGACTTATTGGCGTTTATCCGCGTTTATCTGCGGCTGGATTGAAGTGTTTTTTTTAAAATGAAGTTCGGAGTAAGCGCGCGAATGCGTATTTTCGTCGCATCAAGGTATGGAGGAGATAACGGATGAGCGTCACGATCTCGCCGGTCACCCCAGGCTTTGCAGCCGAGATAGGGGATGTCGATTTGTCGCAGCCGCTGACGGCATCGGACTTTGCGGAGATCCAGCAGGCGTTCTGGAATTATTCCGTGCTGATTTTCCCCGGTCAGGACCTCACACTCGATCAACACCTCGCGTTCGGGCAGAAGTTCGGGCGCGTCGAGACCGATCGCACGCTGGATCCGAAATCCACACCGAGCCGCTTTACCGGAGCCTTTGCCGATATTTCGAATCTCGCCGCGGACGGCAAGATCTGGGGCGAGAAGAGCCGCCAGCGCATGTACAAGGCCGGCAATAAACTCTGGCATACCGACAGTTCGTTCAAGTTTCTGCCGGGGCTGTGCTCGCTGCTGTATGCGCGCAGCGTGGCGCCGGTCGGCGGCCACACCGAGTTCGCCGATCAGCGCGCGGCCTATGACGCGCTGCCGGACGCAATGAAGACAAAGCTGCGCGGGCTCGTTGCCGAGCACTGGATCGCCACCTCGCGGCGGCGCAGCGGATTCGCCGACTTCACCGAGGAAGAGCAGCGCCGCCTGCCGCCGGTGCCGCAGTTGCTGGTGCGCACGTTACCGCAGAACGGCAGGAAGTCGCTGTACGTGGCGTCGCATGCGGGACCGGTCTACGGCATGCCCGATGCGGAAGGCCGCGCGCTTATCGACGAGCTGATCGCGCACGTCACGCAGCGGCAGTTTGTCTACACGCACCGCTGGCGCCCGCACGAACTTGTCATGTGGGACAACCGCTGCACCATGCACCGCGGCACCGATTACGACGATCTTAGATGGGTGCGCGACATGCGTCGCGTGACCATCAGCGACGTTGCCAACACCTGCGAGCAGGAAGGCATTCCGCTGCCGGCACAAGCGGCGGCGCAGCGCAGCGGTCAGCTCGTCAGCCAAGGAATTGCTGAGTAAGTCCGTTCGTGCCGATGCCGAAACCTTCGACGCCCTGAAGAACCACCGGCCCACGGTTCCATTGCGCAAAAAAATCCCCCGGGCGTAAACCCGGGGGAAAGCGTGGACACTGCTGAAGCAGAGGAGGGAGACTTAGCGGTGCCCGCCGCGATTGCCTTGCGGTGCGGTCCTTGCCATCGCAACGCGGGTGCCTTGCGCGCCGCGGTTTTGCATGCCGCGAGGGGACTGCGCACCGCTCGGCGCGCCGCGAGTCGGCCGCGTGCCGGTCGACGCGCCTTGAGTCGGCTGCGTGCCGGTCGACGCACCGGGGGTCGGCGTACCGTGGGTCGGACGTGTGCCGTTCCATGAACCGTGATTCTGGTGCGAGCCGTTGGTCGGCGTGCTGTTAGGCGTGCCGTGGTTCTGGTGCGAACTATTCTGCCCGCCATGGTTCCACTGTCCGCCGCCGAATCCACCGCGGTGGTCGCCACGGTCCGCGAACCGGTGATCCTGCCAGTTGCCGCGACCGTTGCGGAAGTCGCCGTGGTGATCGCCGCGCTGATCGCGACGGTCGTTGCGGAAGTCGTTGCGGCGGTCGGCGCGGTCATGGCGCAGCTCGTGTTGATCGTGGCGCAGTTCGCGAATGTGATGGCGGCGCTCGGCATACTGACGATTCAGCGTCTCACGGTCATGCCGGATTTCAGCGTAGTCGCCCCTTATTTCGGCGCGTTCCTGTGCAACGCGCGCCCAGTCGCCCCGTCTTTCGGCGGCGCGCAGCTGGTGCATGTCGCGATGGAGCTCCCGGTAGTCGCCGGCTAATTCGCGCCGGGTTCCGGCGATCGCGCGATTGTCCTGGCGAATTTCGGCGCGGTCGTGAGCGATCTCGTGCCGGTCACCGCGAATCTCGCGGTTGTGGTGGCGGATATTCGTGCGGTCGTGCGCGATGTCACGCCAGTCCTGCCGGATGTCTTCCGCGGCAGGCTGAGACGATTGCGCCTGACGCCATGGGCGTACATCGTGGCGGAAGTCAGTTGCGCCGGTTTGCGCGCCCGGAAACTGCCGGAAATCACGTTGTCCGGTGCGAACCTCATCGGTGTCGGTTTGAACGGTTGAAACGGTTTGAACGGTTTGAACGGTTTGCGTTGGTCGAACACCGCGATGATCGTTGCGGACGCCGCCGGTATCGGATGGCGTAGTTTGCGCATAGACGACGGGCATTGAAACTGCCAATGCGGCACCGACTGCCAGCGCGAGCAAGGTTTTGCGGTACATATGTGTCTCCTTCGATCTGCGGTGGGCACATGCCGTCACCAGAGATATGAAGACTACAACTGCCGCCGATTGGGTTCGCGCGGTATTACATAGAATTACCGCTGCTTACACTTGCTTACACTTAGTCCGCGGCATGCGGCTTGCCGCCCGGGTGTAACCAATTGTTACGCGCGCACCCCATAACACAATGTTACTTTTCTGTAGTGGAATTTTCGCGCGTGCGGACCAATCATAGCGATACGGGTAAACGTACAAAGACGCCATGCGTTAATTCCTGTAACGCGTTGTCGCGTCCTTGGCGACACCTCGATTCTTACGAAGGAGATTGATCATGAGAACTGCCACGAAATTATTCTTCGCCGGCGCTCTGCTCGCAGCCTCGAGCGCTTCTCTGGTTGCTGCTGCCGCGGTTAATATCGACGTCAACATCGGCGTGCCGGGCTATTCAACCGTGGTTCCGCAACCGGTCTACTACTATTCTCCGCCGGTCTACTACTATCCGCCGCCGGTCTATTACTCGCCCGCACCGAGGGCGTTCATACACCATCGCGACTGGGACAGACGCTGGGACAGGCACCACAGGCATAAGGACAGGCACCACAGGCATGAGGACCGGCGCCGCTGGTAGCGCCGGAAGCGGAATGTTATTTGCATCGTTTGACGCCAGTTCACGCGCATCGCCGCTTTTCTGCGCGCGTCCTGACACCTGTTTAGATCGGAGCTGACCATGTATACGCGTGCCAAGTATGTATTGACCTCTTTAGTCGTGCTGCTCTTTTCCGTGTCGGTCGCCTGCGCGCAGCAAGCCGCGCAAGGACAGGGCAGGCCGGCGTTTGCGCAGCAGGAGCTCGATCAGATGTTGGCGCCGATCGCGCTGTATCCCGATTCATTGTTGTCGCAGATCCTGATGGCGGCGACCTATCCGCGCGAGGTCGTAGAGGCGGCGCGCTGGTCGCGGCGCAATCCCGGGCTCAACGGCGACCGTGCCGTGCGGGCGGTCGAGCAGGCCGACTGGGATCCGAGCGTCAAGTCGCTGGTTGCGTTTCCGCAGATCCTCGACATGATGGACGAGAAGCTGAACTGGACGGAAGATCTCGGCGATGCGTTTCTCGACCAGGAGGCGCAGGTCATGGATACGGTGCAGTACTTGCGGCGCAAAGCGCATACCGCGGGCAATCTCTCGTCGTCCGATCAATTCCGCGTCGACGTCGAGGATTCGAGTTTCACGATCAATTTCTCGAATCCGGAAGTCGCCTATCTGCCTTACTACAATCCGACGATCGTGTTTGGAACGTGGTGGTGGCCGGCTTATCAACCCGTGTATTGGGCGCCGTGGCCCGGCTACTATTCGCGGGCTGGATATGCGCGCGGCTACGCCTGGGGCCCGGCAATCCCGGTGTCGAGGGGATTTTTCTTCGGCGCGCCCGACTGGCGTCACCGCCACGTCAAGATCGTCAACGTCAACAATTACTACTATCGCCCGGCGCATGTGAACCGCCCGGCCGAAGCAGCGCGCCACGCCAATGCCGGGCCCGGTGCCGCGCATGTCTGGCAGCACGATACGGCGCATCGCCGGGACGCCCCCTATCGCAATGCAGGCGATGCATCATCGCGGCACCGCGCCGCCAATGCCGGTGCGGCACCCGAGGGGCGCCGCGAACCACGCGAACGCGATACGTCCCCCGGCCTTGGCCGGGGCGAAGCGCGCAACGCGCCGGCGCCCGTGGTGGCCGCCCAGCCTGAAACGCACGTCGCCCCGAATCGGCCGCATGCGCCCGCTGCGGCGGGAAGTACGCCGCGCGGAGCGGACGGGCGTGGCCCGGCTTCGCGGGGACACGACAGACCCGCGTCCGAGGGGCGTGGCGTAGCCGCCAACGCGCCGGCGCCCGCCGTGGCTGCGCAGCCTGAAACGCGCGGCACCCCGAATCAAACGCATGCGCCCGCTGCGGCGGAAAGAGGGCCGCGCGGAGCAGAAGCGCGTGGTCAAGGTTCGCGTGGACATGACAGACCCGCGTCCGAGGGGCGTGGCGTAACTGCCAACGCGCCGGCGCCCGCAGTGGCTGCGCAGCCGGAAACGCGCGGCGCCCCGGTGCGGCCGAATACTGCCGACAGCACGCCGCGTGGTGTGCCATCGCGCGGCCAGGGTGCACGGGAACGCGAACACGACCGGCCTGCGTTTGAAGGCCGCGGCGAGGCCGGCCATCGTGCCGGGCAGGGTCGTCGTCCCGAAGCGCGCGTCGAGCCCGGCAATCGCCAGGCGCAACGCGACAGTTCGCAACCGCCGGTTGCAGCCACCAATCCGCGCCCGGTGCCGGAACGCACACCGGCGCCCGCGCCCGTGGTTGCCAGGGAACCTGCGCCGCGCAGCGCGCCGGCACCCGCAATTGTGCAAAGCGCGGTACACCATCCCGATGCCGAGCAACGGCCGGCAGTTGCCCACGCGGCCCACGTTCCCGATGGCGCTGGCCGCCGCGCGGACGCGCGTCCTGCCGGCGGACGTGACCGCGCAAGCAATTCCGCAACGGAATCCGCCGACGGCCGAAATCCGCGTCATCCTTGATTGACGATTTAATGATCCGTCAACTGGCATCCGGACCTGCCCCGCCACGCGCGTGACGGTCTATAATCCCTCCGCAACTTAAGACACACGCAAGTTGCGGCTAACGCGGCCTTTTCTGGCCGCGTTTTTTTCGGAGGTATGCATGCCCGATGACATCCACCAGGCCGCGCCCGATGTTTTCGCGGCAGCGCGCACGCGCCGCTCGATCCGCGCCTATAAGCCCGAGCGCGTTTCGCTGGAGATCGTGCGCGAGATCGTAGCACTCGGCGGTCACGCGCCGAGCGGCTCGAACATCCAGCCGTGGCGCGTGCATGTGCTGACCGGCGCCACGCTGCAGCGTGTGGGCACGGCGATACAGCAGGCGTTTCTCACCGACGAGCCGGGCCACCGGCGTGACTACGATTACTATACCGACCCGATCGAAGAACCATATCTTGCGCGCCGCCGTCAATGCGGGTGGGGACTGTACGGCACGCTGGGCATTGGCCGCGGCGACCATGCGAAGTCGAAGGCCTACCGCGCGACCAACTACAATTTTTTCAGCGCGCCGGTCGGACTCATATTCACGATCGACCGCAAGCTCGAGCGCGGAAGCTGGCTCGACTACGGAATGTTCCTGCAGACCCTCATGCTCGCCGCGCGCGCGCGCGGGCTGCATACCTGCGCGGAGGCCGCGATCGCGAGCTATCCGGATATCGTGCGCCGTGAGTTGAACATTACGCGCGATTGGATCGTGATCTGCGGCATGGCGATGGGCTACGCGAATCCACAGGCGATCGTCAATACATTCCAGCCGCCGCGCATCGACCTGCAGGAATACGCCGTATTCCTTGATTGATCCCCGCTGGCGCAAACCTTCAGCCGTCGCGCTCGATCACCGCGGACCTATGAACGAACTCCGAAGCCGACATCGAAACTCGAAACCCCATTTTTTCTTTGTCTGGACTGTACGACTGATTCCGTGCTCGTTTCCAAACCCACTGATATGATCGGACCTGAAATGCTGATTGCTCAACCCGGCCGCATGGGCCCGCTAAAGCTGCGCAACCGCATCATCATGGGGCCGATGGGCACCAACTACGGCACCACCGACGGGCTCTCGACCGAGCGCGACAAGCTCTATTACGGCGAGCGCGCAATCGGCGGCGCCGCGATGATCATTACCGAGGCGATGGTCATCACCGAGGGCGCGCGCAACCACACCAACTCGCTGTGCCTCTACCACGACCGCTATATCCCGGGGCTTGCCGGCATCGTCGAGGCGATCCACGCGGGCGGCGCGCTGGCAGTCGGACAGATCAATCATCGCGGCGCGATGCTCAAGCGCTCGGTGCTGGGCATGGAGCCGGTGTCGGCGTCGGACTGGCACAATCCGAACACCGGCGAGCCCGCGCGGGCGGTGACCGTCCCTGAGATCGAGGTGATCCAGCGCGCGTACCTCGATTCCGCGCGCCGCCTCTATCGCGCCGGTTACGACGCCGTCGAACTGCACGCTGCGAACGGCTACCTGTTCCAGCAATTCTTTAGTCCGCGCATCAACCGGCGCGCTGACCGTTACGGCGGCTCGCTGGAGAACCGCATGCGCTTTCTGCTCGAGACCGTGGCGCTCATTCGTGGTGAATTGCCCGACTTCCCGCTGATGGTGCGCATCAGCGCGACCGAGTACTGTGAAGGCGGCTATAGCGAAGGGGACATGATCGCACTCTGCCAGGCGCTGGAGCGCGCCGGGGTGATCGCGATCGACATGTCGGGCGGGACCAACGAGAGCCCGCAACTGTCGCGCTATTGTATCCAGCCGCCGTCCTTCGCGCGCCGCTTCCTCGAGCCTTATGCGCGGCCCATCGCCAAGGCGCTGGGCATCCCCACCATCATGGCCGGACGCATCATCGATCCGGAGGACGCCGAGGGCATCCTGCAGGCGGGGAGCGCCGATTTCGTCGCCGTCTGCCGCGCGCTGGTGGCAGACGCGTACTGGCCGCGCAAGGCGTTCGGCGAGATCGCAACGCCCATCCGCAAATGCATTTCATGCAATGTGTGTTTCGAGCGCCTGACGCTCGAGCGCGATGTGTCATGTGTCGCGAACCCGATGGTCGGCACCGA
>JANNPG010000366.1:0-9528 GCA_031399805.1 Betaproteobacteria bacterium
GGCGCGCCGACGCCGCGCCTCGACCGGCTCGCGTCCGAGGGACTGCGCTTTCTCAATTTCAATGTCGAATCCGATTGCGTGCCGACGCGCTCGGCGCTGATGACGGGACGCCACCCGATACGCACCGGCGCGCTGCAATCCGTGCCGGCGGGACTGCCGCAGGGTCTCATCCCGTGGGAAATCACGCTCGCGCAACTGATCTCCGGTCGGGGTTATGCCACCGCGTGTTTCGGCAAGTGGCACCTGGGCGACCGCGAAGGACGTTATCCCAAGGATCGTGGCTTCGACGAATGGTACGGCATACCGCGCACCACTAACGAAAGCATGTTCACGAGTTCGCCCGGATTCGATCCCGCGGTCGTCGATATTCCGTACGTAATGGAAGGCGTGAAAGGCGCGCCGGCAAAAAACCTGCATATTTACGACATCGCGGCGCGCCGGCGCATCGATTCCGAGCTTGCCGCGCGCAGCATCGACTTCATGACGCGGCAAACGAAAGCGGCACGGCCGTTCTTCGCCTACGTGCCGTTGACACACCTGCATTACCCGACGCTGCCGCATCCCGATTTTGCCGGCAAAACCGGCGCCGGAGACTTTGCCGATTCGATGAGTGAAATGGATTACCGCGTCGGCGAAATACTTGACGCGATTGATGCGCTCGGCATTGGCGACGACACGCTGGTCATTTTCGGCAGCGACAACGGGCCCGAATTCCGGCGTCCGTGGCGCGGCACCGCGGGCATCTGGCAGGGCACCTACCACACGTCGATGGAAGGCGCGCTGCGCGTGCCCTTCATGCTGCGCTGGCCGGGCCGCGTGAAAGCGGGCGGCGTCAGCAACGAAATTGTCCACATCACCGACCTCTACCCGACGCTCGCGCGTGTTGCCGGCGCGGCGGTGCCCGCCGACCGGCCGCTCGACGGCATCGACCAGCTCGATTTTTTTCTGGGCGCGCAGGACAAATCGAACCGTGAAGGCTTCGTTTATTACATCAAGCAGGAACTCCGCGCGGCCAAGTGGCGCAACTGGAAAATGCACATCGTGTGGGAGCCCGAACCGAATGCCGGACCGAATCATCTCGAGACGCCGTGGATTTTCAACCTGACGCAAGACCCGAAAGAAGAATCCGACGTCGGCACGGAGAATAGCTGGGTGCGCGGGCCGCTCCGGAAAATGATCCATGCCTTCCAGCAAAGCCTTAAAGAATTTCCGCCAATACCACCCGGCGCGCCCGACGACTTCGTGCCAAAATCTAAATCCTGAGCCGCAGATAAACGCAAATACACGCAGATAAGAACAAGCATTGTGAAAGCGGCCAGATCGTCGGTATCGTTGCTTGCTTTTGAATTATCTGCGTTCATCCGCGTTTATCTGCGGCCACCGTCCTAGACTGAACAAAGAATGACTCTTGCCCTCCCACCCCGCTCCACCAAGCCGCGCACGCGCGGCATTACGTCGATGATCGATTTCGGCCCGGATACTTTCGGCTGGACCGGCGCGCCGGAGGGCATCCGCAACCTGCTTAGCGCGTGTGCGGACTACATCGATTACGCGAAGATTTACGCGTTGAACGCGCTCTTGATGCCGCGCGACACCGTCAAGGCCGCGGCGCGCACCTACCGCGATTTCGGCGTGACGCCGTTTGCGGGCGGCATTCTGTTCGAATACGCGTGGCAGAAGAACGATCTCGACGGGCTGGAAAAACTGCTCGTCGATCTGGACATCGGCGGGCTGGAAATTTCGGAGAATTACATCGCACTTTCGCCCGACGAGCGAGCGCGCTCGATCGAGCGCTTCCAGAAGCGCGGCATTTACGTCAAGTACGAATTCGGCCGCAAGAACCCCGCCTTGCCGTTAGCACTCGACGAACTCGGCGCGGTGGTCGCGGCGGTCGGAGCGCAGGGCATCGACCAGGTCATCGTCGAGCAGAGCGACTTCGACATGCTGGTGGCGGCGCGCGCCGACGCGATTCCCGCGTTGAAGGCGCAGCCGTGGTTCGAGCGCCTCTTAATCGAGGCCGACCCGTACCGTTTCCCGCAGCAGCACGTCGAGCTGATCGGCACCTTCGGCGTTGAAGTCAACCTCGCGAATATCACGCCCGGCCAGGTCCTTCGCCTGGAGGGCTTCCGCCGCGGCATCGGTCGCGCCGTGGATTACTCGATCATCGAGCGCTGACGCGCCGTCGCGCCGCGTCCGGTCAAACCAGCGAACCGCGCTTCGCTTGTTGATGTCGATTTCATAATGTAAAATTCACTGCGTTCCGCCCCCCTCAAGCCAACCGGTTCCCCGACGTGGAAGAAAAAGAAACCCGTTCATCGATCCAGGTCATAGACCGCATGATGAATCTGCTCGAGGCGCTGGCAGCCCATCCCGGGCCGGTGAATCTCAAGCAACTTGCGGGTGAAACCCGGCTGCATCCGTCGACCGCCCACCGCATACTCAACGTCATGGTCGGCAAGCGCATGGTCGACCGTGTCGAGCCCGGCACTTACCGCCTCGGCATGCGCTGGCTTGAATTCGGCACGCTCGTGCGCGCGCGCATCAGCGTACGCGAGAAAGCGCTACCGTTCATGCACGAGTTGCACCAGCAACTCGGCGAAACCGTGAATCTGTCGGTACGGCACGATGACGAGGTGATTTACGTCGAGCGCACGGCCTCGGACAAACAGATGATGCGCCTCGTGCAGATCATCGGCGCGCGCGCGCCGCTGCACATCACGGCGGTGGGCAAAATCTTTCTGGCCGCCGACGGCCCCGAAAAATGCACGGAGTACGCGAAGCGTACTGCGCTGCCCGGATTCACCGACAACACGCTCACCGATCCGGCAAGTCTCACGCAGGAAGTCGACCGCGCGCGCGCGCAGGGTTATGCGTTCGACAACGAAGAGGCGGAAAAAGGCGTGTCGTGCGTGGGCGCCGGGATTTACGGCGACGACGGACATCTGGTCGCCGGACTATCGGTATCGGCGCCGTCCGAGCGCTTCAATAAAGCGTGGGCGGCGCAGGTCAAAGAGATGGCCGAACGCATTTCGCGCGCGATCGGTCATCGGCCCGCGGGCAAAAGCTGAGGTCAGCGTTGGAAAGATAGCTTCAGGTCCTGCCTTTTGCCAAGGCCAAACCCGTGACCCCGGCGCGGGTTAATCCACGCGTCATGCGGAGGTGCTAGAATCCGCGCTCCCCAACGACTTCAAGACACCTGTCATGAACGACATCACGCTTGCCCGCACGCGCCCCCTCTCCGCCCTGATTTTCGCCAGCCGCTGGCTGCAGCTGCCGCTGTATCTGGGGCTGATCGTGGCGCAGGTGGTATACGTCTACCAGTTCTGGACCGAGTTGGTGCATCTGGTGCAAACCATCACGGCCCGCAGCATCAACGAAACTGAAATCATGCTCATCGTGCTGGGCCTGATCGATGTGGTGATGATCGCCAACCTTCTGATCATGGTAATCGTGGGCGGATATGAAACGTTCGTGTCGCGGCTGCGGCTGGAAGGCCATCCCGATCAACCGGAGTGGCTGTCGCATGTCAACGCTTCAGTGCTCAAGGTCAAGCTCGCGACCGCCATCATAGGCATTTCGTCCATTCACCTCCTCAAGACGTTTATCAACGCCGAACAGATGGCGGACAAGACGATCATGTGGCAGGTGGTCATACACATTACGTTCCTGCTGTCGGCCATTGCCATTGCGGCCACCGACCGGCTGCTCGCCCCCCCGCTACCCAAATCCGCGCATTGATACGGCGCGGCGCGTTGGCGGCTACGGCGCGGACGGCGTGTTCGATAAGTCGCATTCGTGCCGTTGCGCCTCCCCGGCTTGCGGGTAAAATCCGCATTGAAATGCTCGACCGCCCGCTCGTCTTTCTCGACCTCGAAACCACCGGTGCGACTGCCAGCTTCGACCGCATTACCGAAATCGGTGTGATCGAAGTCGAGCGCGGCGCCTTCGTGCGCGAGTGGAGCACGCTGGTCAATCCGGAAATGCGCATTCCGCCGTTCATCGAATCGCTGACCGGGATCAGCAACGACATGGTCGCGCTCGCACCCACGTTCGCCGACGTCGCGCAGGAGTTGAAGGCGCGGCTCGCCGGCAAGCTGCTGATCGCGCACAACGCGCGCTTCGACTACGGGTTCCTGAAGGCCGAATTCGGCCGGCTCGATGCCAAGTATTCGTCCGATCTCGTGTGCACCGTTAAACTTTCGCGCAAGCTCTATCCGGGTCATGCGCGACACAATCTCGACAGCCTGATGGAACGCCACGACATCACATGCGGCGCGCGCCACCGCGCGCTCGGCGATGCGCGCGTGCTGTGGGACCTCGTTCAGAAATGGCGCGCGGAACTCGGCGCCGACGCGCTCGACGCCGCCGCCCGCGCGCAATTGAAGTCGCCGACGCTGCCGCCCGGGCTCTCCGAACTCGTGCTCGACGAACTGCCGGAAGCGCCCGGCGTCTACCTCTTCTACGGCGAGAACGACCTGCCGATCTATATCGGCAAGAGCATCAATCTGCGCTCGCGCGTGCTGGCGCATTTTTCGAGCGACGTCAGAATCTCCAAGGACATGCGCATCGTCCAGCAGGTGAAGCGCATCGACTGGCGGGAAACCGCCGGCGAACTGGGTGCGCTGCTCGAAGAAGCGCGGCTGGTGAAAGAACTACTGCCGACCATGAACCGGCAACTGCGGCGCAACAGCGACTTGTGCGCGTTCACATGGGAACCTGGACGGCGCAAAGCGCCGCAACTCATCACCGCCGCGGACATCGATTTCAGCAACACCGCCAACGTCTACGGCGTGTTTCGCTCCAAGCGCGCCGCGCTCGACACGCTGCGCAAGCTCGCGCAGGTGTTCGAGTTGTGCCCTATCGAAACGGGACTCGAAAAAGGCCAGGGCCCGTGCTTCGCGCACCAGATCGAGCGCTGCCGCGGCGTCTGCGCGGGCCGGGAGCCGCCCGCGCAGCACGACTTGAGGCTATTCGAAGCGCTGTGCGAATTGAAGCTGCAGGCATGGCCGTTCAAGGGCCGCATCGGCGTGCGCGAAGCGGGCGGCGAACGCACCGACCTGCACGTGCTGGATCACTGGTGTTATCTGGGCACCGTGCGCTCGGAGCAGGACCTCGACACGCTCGATGCGCGGCCGGTGTTCGACCTCGATACCTACAAGATACTCAAGCGTTTCTTCAAGGCCCGGCACGACCGTTACGCCGTGATAGAACTCGCGGCGTAGGGCATAATTAGGCGCGAATTGGAGTGGGCGCCGCCCCACGTCGCCACTCAATGCGCGTGGTAACACCCGAACCTTGGAGGATGTCGATGAAAATCGTAATTAAACTCGCGCTATCGGCCGTGTTGAGCGCCGGAATATTCTCCGCCCAGGCCCAAACTTACCCGTCAAAGACGGTGCGTTTCATCATCCCTTTCCCGCCCGGCGGCCCGACCGATATCATGGGGCGGCTCGCTGCGCAGCGGCTCACCGAAGCGTGGGGCGTGCAGGTCGTCGCCGACAACCGCGCCGGCGCGGGCGGCAACATCGGGGCTGAACTGTGCGCGAAGTCACCGCCCGACGGCTACACCATTTGCATGCTGACCGTCGCGCAAAGCATTTCGCCGTCGATCTATCCCAGGCTCGGCTTCGATCCGTTGAAGGATTTCGCGCCGGTGACACTGATGGCGACCTTGCCGAGCCTCCTGATGGTGCATCCGTCGCTGCCGGTGAAAAACGTCCGGGAACTCGTAGCGCTGGCGAAAGCGAAACCGGGAATCCTCACCTACGCATCGACCGGCAACGGCACCAGCCCGCACATGCTGATGGAAATGTTCAGGTGGATGGCGGGCGTCGATCTCGTGCATGTGCCGTACAAGGGCGCCGCGCCGGCGATAATCGACCAGATTTCGGGGCAGATCGACGTCGCCTTCAGCACGGCGATTGCAGCACTACCGTTCGTGCAGCAGGGCAAAGTGCGCGCGATCGCGGTATCGACGAAAGATCGCTTTCCGCCGCTGCCGGATCTGCCCACCGTCGAGCAGGGAGGCATCAAGGGTTTCGAGGGCAGTTCGTGGCAGGGCGTCGTGATGCCGGCGAACACGCCGCGTGACATGGTATTGAAGGCCAACGCCGAACTCGCCAGAATGCTCAAGTCCCCCGACATGGCACAAAAAATTCTGCAGCAAGGCGGCATCGCGAGCGGCAATTCGCCGGAGGAATTCGCCGCTTTCATCAAAAGCGAAACCGATAAATGGGCGAAAGTGGCGAAAGCCGCGAAGGTCAGGCTCGAGTAAAGTGCCTGTCTCATCAATATCCGCGTGTGGAATTGATGGGACAGGCTCCAGCGCCTTACCACATTGGCGCGATTCGGGTTACGCCGTGCGAAACCGGTGTCAGCCTGTATTTCCCGCCGCTGCGCGCCGCCAGCGATGCGTTGATGCTGGCGCTGTTTGGCATCGCATGCAGCGTGATCGGACTCGCCGCGATTTCGGGTCTCGTGCGCGCCGGCGACTCCGCAGCGGGCAGCCTGCTTGCGCTCGCATTTGCCGGCGTATTCGCGCTGCCGCTCTTTGCGCTCGGCCAGCTATTCATCGCGGTTGCGCTGTGGAGCGCCGCCAACTCATTAGAGGTCGATGTGAGCGCCGCTGGCCTGCACACCGTGCGCCGCTGGTTCGGCTACACGGTAGCGCAGCACCGGCTGCCGCGCGAGGACATCGCCGCGATCGACAGCCGGCTCGCCGCGAAGTATGTCGGCGCGTTTGGTAACTCGCGTTATTACTGCCTCGTCGCGCGCGGCCGCGAAGCTAAGGCGCGGCGGATTCTGATCGCGGACAGACTCAGGGGACCTGCCATGACCGATGAAGTCAGGCGCATGATCATCGAATACCTTGCCATGCCCGGGCTCGCGGCAGCGGGCGACCTCGCGCACGTGCCCGCGGAGGAGCCCGCATGAAGAAAAACACGGCCCGCTACACTGAGCAGGAAGCGCGCCGCGATCTCGTCGCCGCGTTGCGCTCGGCGGAGCGCCTCGGAATGTCCGAAGGCGTGTGCAATCACTTCAGCCTCGCGGTGCCCGGCCGGTCCGGACAATTCCTGATCAATCCACAGGGCCTGCACTGGTCGGAGGTGACGCCCGCCGATCTCGTCGTCGTCGACGGCGACGGCAATCACATTTCAGGCAAACACAAGGTCGAGCCGACCGCGTTCTTCATCCACGGCCGCATCCATCGCGCGCATCCGCGCGCGCGCTGCGTGCTGCACGCGCATATGCCGTATGCGACGACACTCACCACCATCGCGGGCGGCCAACTCGCCTGGGCAAGCCAGAACGCATTGCGTTTCCACGGCCGCGTCGCGTACGACGACGTTTACAATGGACTCGCGTTAAGCGACGCCGAGGGCGACCGCATGGCGGCCAGATTGCGCGACGCGGACGTGTTGTTTCTTGCCAATCACGGGGTGATCGTGTGCGGACCCGGCGTCGCGCATGCGTTCGACGATCTCTACTACCTCGAACGCGCGTGCTTGTTGCAAGTCCTCGCGCATGGAACCGGCAAGGCACTGAGGATCGTGCCGGACCGCATTGCCCGGGAAACGCGCACGCAAATGGACGCCGAGCGTCAGCAATCGGACATGCACCTGGCGGCGTTGAAACGGATATTGGACCGGGATCAGCCGGGCTGGCGGAAACTGCGGTGATTCAGTGATTCAGTGATTCAGTGATTCAGTGATTCAGTGATTCAGTGATTCAGTGATTGAGGCTAAATCCCCCAGTCACTCAGTCACTCAGTCACTCAATCACCTGACCGCCGCGCAGCGCGCGCCGTTCAGTGCACCGTCATCGGAAAGTTGATCACCCCGCCGAAGTCGGACAGAAACTCGTCGACGTGCTCGGGCGACGGGTCTTCACCGAGCGCGCCTATCATCGACGCGCGGAATTTTTCGGCGACGTCCCCCTGAAAGTACGTGCCGCGGCTCGACTGCTTGTCGACCACCTCGTATCCGTGTTGCACTGGATACTCGACGACGTAATAGTTGTCGCTGTTATAAACGATGTTCATAAACTCAATAACGGCTGAAGTCCAATTTGGTTGAATCCTCGTTGTGATCGAAATCACACTACCGGCTCATGCAACGCCGACATACCTTTTATGAGGTGAATATGGGGTTAATACAGCAAGTTTCAAGCCTGCCGCCGCGGCGCCCGGCGCGAGAGCGCAATACCGAGCAAAATCAGCGCCAAACCGGCGACCGCGGTGGTGCCCGGCTGTTCGCCCAGCAGCAATACCCCCGCCAATAACGCGACTATCGGCGACAGATAATTGACGATTGCCATGAAAGTCGGCCCGGCGGCGGCGATCAGCTGAAAGTACAGGAGGGTCGCCAGCGCGGTCGGTCCGATACCGAGCCACACAATGGCGGCGACCGAACCTACGCTGGGCGCCGCGATCCAAGGACGATCCACAACCAGCGCGACCGGCACCATAACCACGCTCGCCACGATCAGCACCGCGGTCGAGGCAACGAGAAAGTCGGCTGCAATGGTGCGCCGCGCGAGCACGCTATTGCCGGCATAGCATAGCGCGCCGGCAAGCACCGCGACCTGCGCCAGCGCCTTGTCCAGCGACCCGCCGAGCCCGGCCAGCGCGGCCGGACCCATCAATATCAGGATGCCTGCGAAGCCGATCGCAAAACCCAGCGCGCGCGGGGCGCTCATGCGTTCGCCGGCAATGAAAAAATGCGCGAGCACCAGGGTTGCGAGCGGCATGACCGCGATCAGTATGCCGGCCAGCGCGCTGTCGATGAACTGCTGGCCCCACGCAATCAGATAAAACGGCAGGCAGTAGCCCAGAATCGCGAGCGCGGTGAATGGCAGCCAGCGTTTGCCGGGCGGCGGCAGCGCGAGACCGCGCGCGCGCATGACGGCGTAAAGCAGCACGGCGGCGAGTACGAGCCGGCTCGCCGCCAGGGTTGCCGGCGCGACCGTTGCCACGCCGATTTTCATGAACATGAACGCCGAACCCCACATCGCGACCAGCGCGAAGAGCTGGCTCCAGTTTCTGACGGCGCCCGGTCTCACCGCGGAGACGTCTGGTGGAAAGCGGGTGGGTATACTGCACACATGGGCACTATGGTGTCCGATTCGCCGATTAACAGCAATGAATTATCCACGCAGCGTATCGTTCATCGCGCGCATACGCGCCGGCGACTGGCAGACTCTGGCTGCCGCGCGATGAGCGCATGAAACTTAACTTGGGCCGCCTGGCGGCGATGGCGCGGCGTGCGTCATCAAGGCACGGCATCGCGAAGGTGCGCGGACCGCGCTGATGCGCGCGTCTGCGCGCTAACTAAGGTTTAACCGGGATGCCGATGTAACCGTTCTCAAGAAGGTTCACGATCTCTGCGACCGGCTTGACATACGTCTGGCGAGTCTTGCCGGCGAGCTCCGCCTCTTTCCACTTCGCGTAGCCGATATTCGCACTCATGAGCTTGTCCGTCTTGCCGACGAGCTTCACGACGCTTTGATCGAGCGCCGCCTTGGTGAAAG
>JANNPG010000369.1:0-6221 GCA_031399805.1 Betaproteobacteria bacterium
CGAATCGGTGCCGAACAGCGAGTCGGGATAATAAATGCCGTCCTTCTGCTGCACGCCGCGCGCGAGATACTCGAGATTGACCTGGTGCACGATACCGATGCCGGGCGGCACGATTTTCATCGTGTCGAACGCCTGCATGCCCCATTTCAGGAAGCGGTAACGCTCGGCGTTGCGCGTGAACTCGATTTCCATGTTGAGGCGCAGTGCATCCGGCGAATTGTAATGGTCGACCTGCACCGAATGGTCGACCACCAGATCGACCGGCACCAGCGGCTCGATGCGCTTCGGGTCGGCGCCGAGTTTGCGCGCGGCGCCCCCGCATGGCGGCGAAATCAGCCAGCGCCGGGAATCCGGCGAGATCCTGCAGTACGATGCGCGCGACGATGAACGGGATTTCCTCCGTGCGCGGCGCGGTGGGCTGCCACGCCGCAAGCGCGCGCACGTTCGCTTCGCTGACCCGCTTGCCATCGCAATTTCTCAGCAGCGATTCGAGCACGACGCGCAGGCAGACCGGCAGGCGCGAGACTTTGCCCAAGCCGGCAGCTTCAAGTGCGGCGAGCGAATAATAATTGCCGGTCTTGCCGGAGGCAGGCTTGAAAATTTGCAGCGAGTTAAACAGGTTGTGCGTCATGCGTGCTCCGAGTTACGTTGCCAGCAAATAAAGAGGAGGGAAGGTCCATGCGTTTAGGAAATCTCTGAACAAGTATGGTTTTGTCATTCCCGCGAAGGCGGGAATCCAGAGAGTTCAAGACCTTACTGGATCCCCGCTTTCGCGAGGATGACTTAGAGCGCGGTTCAAAATGAAATACCCTCGGTTGCCATGGACACGCTTTTGTCCCCCAAGGGGACTTCCTCCGGGGCGTCCCGCGAGGGGACTTCCTTCGGGGCGTAGCGCAGGCGACTCGCCTGCATTCAGGTCGGTGCAGGCGGGGGCGCCTGCGCTACCCTCATTTTGAAACGCACTCCAAGTAAACAAGGAAATATATGAACGCGTATCCGAACCACACCAAACTCCAGCTGCAAGCGGGCAAGCTCGCGCTTGGCATGGGACTCCGGCAGGCGCGCACCACCGACATCGCTGCCATCGGCAAGACCTGCGGTTTCGACTGGCTGTTCATCGACATGGAACACAATTCCATGGACGTCGATACCGCGGCGCAGATCGCGAACGGCGCTTTGGCGGTCGGCATTACGCCCATCGTGCGCGTGCCTGGCAAGGAGCATTACCACGCGACGCGGCTCTTGGACGCCGGCGCGCAGGGCGTGGTCGTGCCGCACGTCGACACGGTGGAGGAAGCCGAGCGCGCGGTCGCCAACTGCAAATACCCGCCGATCGGCCACCGTTCCGTCGCCGGCGCGCAGCCGCAATTCGCGTTTCAGAGCGTGTCGATGGGCGAGGCGTCGAGTGTCGTCAATGCGCAAACGCTGGTCGTGGTCATGGTGGAAACGCCGCTCGCGATCGCCAATGTGGAAGCGATCGCCGCCGTGCCGGGGATAGATTCGATACTGATCGGCACCAACGACTTGTGCGCGGAGATGGGAATACCCTCCCAGTTCGGGCATCCCGACGTGGAGGCCGCGTACGTGCGCGTGATCGCGGCGTGCCGCAAGCACGGCGTGCATCCGGGGATGGGCGGCGTCTACGACCCCAGGTTGATGGAAAAGTACATCGGTCTCGGCATGCGCTTCATACTGAGCGGCAGTGATTTGAGCTTTATCATGGCGGGCGGGCGCGAGCGCGCGAATTTTCTGCACGGCTTGAAGCTCTGAGCGGGCGCAACCAACGGCATGAAAGGTTAACCATGAAAACAGTGCGTTTTGGTTTTGGTATGGCAGCGGTCATCGCCACAACTCTCGCAACCGGCGTCCAGGCGCAAAGCACGGGCGGTTACCCCGCGCGGGCGGTGCGCATCATCGTGCCGTTAGCACCAGGCGGCAACGTCGATATCGTCGCCCGCTCGCTCGCCCAGCACCTGACCGACAGCATGGGACAGCAGATCATCGTCGAGAATCGGCCCGGCGCAAGCAGCCTGGTCGGCACGCAGCTCGCCGCCAAATCGGCGCCCGACGGTTATACGCTGCTCGCCATGGCCAACACGTTTGCGATGGTGCCTGCCATCGTCTCCAATCCCGGCTACGACCCGTTGAAGGACTTCGCCGGTGTCACGCTGACCTGTCTGGTGCCGCAGGTGCTGGTGGTGAATCCCGCGCTGCCGGTGAAAACGGTCAAGGAACTGATTGCGCTCGCGAAGGCGCGGCCGGGGGAATTAACCTACGCGACGTCAGGCCCGGGCGGCACCGGGCACATGGCGACCGAACTCTTAAGCCGCCAGGTCGGCGTGAAAATGCTGCACGTGCCGTACAAGGGCAATGCGCAGGCGATCATCGACGTCATCGGCGGGCAGGTCATGCTGATGTTCGACCAGGTGAGCACGTCGGACCCGTACATCAAGGCCGGCAAGCTGCGCCCGCTGGCGGTGACGAGCCGCACGCGCTCGCCGCTGTTTCCCGATCTGCCGACCCTCGACGAGGCGGGGGTGCCGGGTTACGAGGACATTACCTTCAACGGCCTGGTGGCGCCGGCGGGAACGCCGCGCGAAATTCTCGTGCGGGTCAACGAAGAAGTGGCGAAAGTCGTGCGCATGCCAGCGCTGCGCAATCGCTTCCTCGAGCGCGGCGTCGAACTGAAAGCGAGCGCATCGCCGGAAGAGTTCACCGCCTACATCAAGGCCGAAGTCGACAAGAAAAGCAAACTGGCGCGCGACGCCGGCATCAAAATCGAATGAGGTCCGCGCATGATGAAGGCGCGCCCGTTTTCAGGGCGCCGCCGTCGAGCTGCGATTGTCACTTTCACGTATTTGGCTCGGCCGAACGCTACGCGTACGGCACCGATTTGCGCTACCCGCCGCCGCTCGCGCCGCTCGACGACTATCTCGCGCTCTCGCGCCGGCTCGGGATAGAGCGCTACGTGTTCGTGCAGCCGAGCGCGTACGGCCGCGACAACGCGTGCATGCTCGATGCGATGCGCGAAGTCGGCGCGGGGCCCGGAAAATTGAGCCGCGGCATCGTCGATATCGACGAGAACGCGCCCGATGCGGAATTCGCGCGCCTCGATGCGGCCGGCGTGCGCGGCGTGCGCATCAACGTGTCGCCGGTAAAACCGCCCGTCGCGGGGTTCGCGGCGACGATGCTGTCGCGCATCGACCGCCTGCACGCGCGTTGCACCGAACTGGGCTGGCAACTGGACTTCCTCACACCGGGCTGGCTGACCAGCGAGATGATGCCCACGCTGAAGAAACTGAAATGCGACTTCACGATCGCGCACATGGGCATGTATCTCGCGCAGGAGGGCGTCCAGCAGGCGGGGTTCCAGCAGTTGCTCGATTTGCTGCGTCATGGCGACGGCCGTTGCTATGTCAAATTGACCGGTGTCTACCGGATGTCGGTTGCGCCCGGCTTTGCCGATGCGGCGCCGCATGCACGCGCGCTGCTCGAGGCAGCACCCGATCGGATCATCTGGGGCAGCGATTATCCGCATTTGTCGTTTGCCGACAAAGTGGGTTCGATCGAACTCTTCAATCTGCTCGGCGCGTGGGCGCCGGACGTGGCGGTCCGGCACAAAATTCTCGTCGACAATCCGCAACGGCTGTTCAAATTCTGACCGGAGGCTGTCGCATAAATATCCACGTGATCGCGCTGGCAGTTGCATGCGGTCTCGCATGCCCGGCGGCGGCGCAGTCCTATCCGGCCAAGCCGATACGCCTGATTGTTGCCGCGGCGCCCGGCGGCGGCACGGATTTCGTCGCGCGCCTGATGGGCAACAAACTCACTGAAGCGCTCGGGCAGCAGGTCATCGTCGAAAATCGTTCCGGCGCGGGCAGCACGCTCGGCTACGAATACGGCGTGCGCGCGGCGCCCGACGGTTACACGCTGACGATGATCTCGCCGAGCTATGTAATCAATCCCAGTCTCTACCCGATCAAATTCGATGCGGTCAACGACTACACGCCGGTGATTACGGTCGCGCGCGGCCCGTACGTGGTGGTCGTGCATCCATCGCTGCCGGTGAAAACGGTGCGCGAATTAATCGCTCTGGCGAAAGCCCGTCCCGGGCACATCGTCTACGGCAGCAGCGGGCAGGGCGCGATCGTGCATCTGACGACCGAGCTTTTTCTCTACATGGCAGGCGTGCAGATGACGCATGTGCCGTACAAGGGTGGCGGGCCCGCGATGACAGATCTCATCGCGGGACAGATTCAGCTCGTGTTCGCGACCTCGCAAGTGGGTTTGCCGCAGGCGAAAGCGGGGCGGCTGCGCGCGCTGGCGGTGACCACGCCGGAACGCATCGCCGCCGAGCCGAATCTTCCAACGGTCGCCGAGTCGGGCGTGCCCGGCTACGAAGTCACCAACTGGCACGGCCTGATCGGACCGAAAGCGCTGCCGCGCGCGGTCGTCGAGCGCCTTCACGGGGAGATGGCGAAGATACTCAATCTGCATGAGATGGAGAGCCGGCTGCAGGCGGACGGCATGACGCCGGCTGGCGGCACTTCCGCGCAATTGTTCGAGCAGATCCGCAAAGAGATCGAGCAATGGAGGCAGGTCGTCGTGCGAGCGGGGATCAAAAATTAACTAGGCGTGAGGAGTGAGGATTGAAGTTGAACATCGATTCCTCAATCCTCAATCCTGCATCATCAATGTCCCTGGAACGCCGGCTTGCGTTTCTGGATGAACGCGTCGCGGCCCTCGACGTAATCCGCGCTCGAAAAGCAATTGTCGGCCATCCTGTTGCATAACGCGACGTCGCGCTCGCCGGCTTCTTTCGCCATCTCGATCACGCTGCGTTTCACGGCGGCGATGGTGAGCGGCGCGTTGTTGGCGATTATCGTTGCGTAATCGAGCACGTATTTCTCGAGTTCGGCAGCGGGCAGCATGCGGTTGATCAGCCCCATCTGGAGCGCTTCCGGCGCGCTGAACTGGCGGCCGGTGTAGAAAATCTCCATGGTGAACGACGGGCCGACCAGATCCTCGAGTTGCTTCAGGCGCTCGTAGCGGTAGCCGACGCCGAGCTTGGCCGCCGGCACGCCGAAACGCGAATCGTCGGACGCAATACGCAGGTCGCACGCGACCGCGGTGCCCATGCCGCCGCCCATGCAAAAGCCGCGGATCATCGCGATCGTCGGCTTCGGGCATTCGCGCAACGCTCTTGCGGCGCGGTTGGACGCCGCGTTATAGGCTTCCATCGTCTCGGGGGTGGAACGCTTTTCCTTGAATTCGGAGATGTCGGCGCCCGACACAAAGGATTTGTCGCCCGCGCCCTTCAATATCACCACGCGGACCGCCGGATCATGCGCATAATCCTCGAGCGCATCGCCCATCGCTTTGGTCATATCCATCGACATTGCGTTGCGTTTTTCGGGATTGTTGAATATGACCCAGCCGATGGCGCCGTCCTTGCGGGCGATCAGTTTTTCAGTGGTGGTTGGCATGGCGCGTTCCTTTCAGGTGAAAAGTCGCAGTGTAACCAATATAATCGGGCCGTGGACGCAGCCAGCCGCCATGCGGTCGTTTCGAGCGGTGCGGTGAAGCGGGACCAGCACAACTGGACGGGGGAGACTGATTTGCGCGTAGGATTTCTGGGTTTTGGAGAGGCGGGCGTTCGCTTTGCGCAGGATTTGTCGCAGGCCGGGCTGTCGGAAATCGTCGCCTACTCGCGGTCGGGCGCGAAAGCGCCGGCCGGCGATCCGCTGCATGCGCAGGCCGCCGCCGCGGGAGCGCAACTGGTGGCCACGCCGCGCGAGCTGTGCAAGCGCGCGGATGTCATCATCGTGCTGACGCCCGGTAAATCGGCGCTCGCGGCGCTGCGCTCGGTGCGCAGGTATCTGCGCCCGGACCATATCTATGTCGACGCCAGTTCGGCGGCAGTCAAGAGCATGGAGAAGGCGGCGCAAATGCTGGAGGGACGCGCGCACTTTGTGGATGCGGCGATCATGACTCCCGTTCCGCTCAACGGCATCAAGGGGATCGTAGTGGCAAGCGGCACGCATGCCGAGGAGTTTCGCGCGCTGATGGCGCCGTACGGAATGAACGTAAAAGTGGTCGGCGACAAGCCGGGGGCTGCCAGCGCGATGAAGCTCATACGCAGCGTGTGCATGAAGGGGCTCTCCGCCGTATTGCTCGAATCGCTGGAGGCGGCACAACGTTACGGCGTGCTCGAGGCCGCC
>JANNPG010000379.1:0-2618 GCA_031399805.1 Betaproteobacteria bacterium
TCCTGCGGGGCGTCCCCCGAGGGGACTTCCTGCGGGGCGTAGCGCGGGCGACTCGCCTGCATTGAGTCCGTTGCAGGCGGGGTCGCCTGCGCTACCTTCATTTTAAAATGCGCTCTAAATCGGTTGCTGATCCTATCTGTGTTCATCTGTGTTTATCCGTGGCTCATTGTTGCTGGCCCACTCGAATGCTTCCGCTCGGGCGGGAATGGCGCTTGGCCGCCAATACCCGATCGTAGAGGTCCACGTAGTTCTTCACCATGACGTCAAGACCGAAACGCTGCCCGGCTATTCTGCACGCCGCGCTGCCATGACGCCTGCTCATTTCCGGGTTCAGGATGTACTCACGGATCGCGCCTGCCAGTGCTTGCGGGTTAGCCGGCGGAACGAGCTTCGCAGTCGTTCCCTCTTCCACCAGCTCGGGATTTCCGCCTACGCGGGTCGCAACTACCGGCAGGCCGCTTGCCATTGCTTCCAGCAGCGTATTCGAGATACCTTCCGCGAGCGACGGCAGTGCGAACAAATCGAAGCCGCGCATGACGCCGGGAATGTCGTCGCGAGTACCCGGCAGCCATGCTGCATCGAGCGCTCCGGCCTGCCTGAGCAAATCCAGCGCGTCGCGTCGCAACGGCCCATCTCCCGCCATGGCAAGCCGTAGCCGCTTCTTCGCTTGAGGCAGCATTTGCAATAGCAAAATGAACGCCCGCACCAGGTTAAGCGGGTCCTTGACCGCCTGCATGCGGCCGACGGTGCCGATGACGAACACATCGCTGTTCCCGAAGCTCGGGCCGGCAAGCGGTTCACGCCCGTTGCGGACCGGATGGAACTGATCGGTATTTACGCCGTTATAAATCTGGGTGATGCGTGAAGCAGGCACTCCCACTTTCTCCTGCAAATAGGACCCCAGGTCCCGGGATACAGCCACGTAGTGGTGCACAAACGGTTTGAACAGCCTGCGCAGACGCTGGCGCCCGACGTTGTTACCGTACAGATCATCCACATCGCGACCGTGCTCACCATGGATCCGCACAGCCGTTCGCGCGAGTGCCACGGCAACCATGCACTCGAGCGCTGCGAGGTTACGAGTGTGGACGATATCGGGTCGCAGCTTTCTCAACAGCCGCCAGAGTTTGAACTGGGTGATTGGACTGTTGCCTGGAGGCTTGTTGAGCGCGAACACCGGAACGTCGCTGCGCAGTATGCGCTGGCGGAAATCCGAGTAGTCAGTCAAGCAGATGATCGCATGCCGATAGCGCTCGGCAGGTATGCGGTTAATCAGGTTCACCAGCCCATTTTCCAGCCCCCCCACGTCGAGGCGATAAATGATGTGCGCAATGAGTGGGATATCCTGTTTCCCGCCCCTCACCGCGAGCGTATCAATGTCGGGCAGGGTGCGCATTGGCAAGACTCGCGGTGATCGCCGGCAGATTGGCGGTGATGAATTCCTGCAGCGTTCGCTCCGCAGCCGCGGGCTGTTCTTCAAAGGTGGTGTAGACCATCACCACGGCTGCGTCGTCGCCACGGCCGAGCAATCTCGACTTCGCCTGCAACAGCTTCGCCCAATACGGGTTGACGACGTACTGTCCGTCGACCCAATACCAGCGCCAGACGAGCAGCTGCGTGGATCGGCCACGCAGTTGCGCCTCAATCAATGAAATTTTTCCCTGGCTGGAATCCAGGGCACGACCGGATTCACCGGTGTTTCCCCAACTATTGTCATTGCTGTGCACAAGCATGTTCTGCGAGGTAATGAGCTGAGCGCCTTTGCGCTGTTGCCGGTAGTAGCCGATGAATATCTCCACCCGCCGCGCGTCCTTTTCGTAGGCCTGTGTCAACCGCGCTTGCGGATTGGAATAGTGCGGTGTCCAGTCAGTCATGCGCGTGGAAAGCGGTTGCCACCCTCCGGCCTGCAGCGGCGCCTCCAGCACGGGCGGCGGGACGCGAACCGCATCCTCAAGGCTCGAGGCCGCGAACGGCCACAAGGCGACCGTCACGACCGCCGCAATGGCGGCTGCCATGATCCTCCCCAGGGACGGCTTATCCCGCTGCGCGAACGCTGTGGAATTCAGCGTCGGCAGAGGCGGGTCAAAATCTTCGCGCCAGAATGAGCCGATCCAGAACAGGATCAGCATCACGACGCCGAAAAACAGCCACCCGTATATCAGGTGATCGACGCCAACCGCGTATTTCATGCCGCTCAGATGGCCGATCATGACGATCATGTAAGCGCGCAACCAGTTGGCGACGATTGGCACGATCACGGAAGCCGCGACAAAAGCGGCGCGGCGCGCGAAGCTCCGATACGTGAGATACGCGTAGAGGAATCCCAGGGTCAGGGAGGCGATAAGATAGCGCAGTCCGCTGCACGCCTCGACCACCGACCAATTGCCGCTCGGAATCGTGAAGTACAGGCCCTCACGGTAGACGGGGACGCCGGTCAGTTTGAGCGCGAAAACCGTGAAGTCGGCGGTATGCTCCATCAACGGCGGCACCAGGAATTCGCCGAACGGCACCGCGAACAGCAGGAAAAAAAGCGGAAAAGCGATTGCCCTGACGACCTGATTGCCCAGAATGCTCCAGACCAGCAGCGGGATCATGAGGACCAGACTGTATTGCTGCAC
>JANNPG010000388.1:0-7534 GCA_031399805.1 Betaproteobacteria bacterium
CCGATGCGAGAGGCCCATTCAGGGCTAGAATGTCCTGAACGTCGTCCTTGGCCGATCTGGTTAACGACGGGGCGTTCCAGATAAATTTCGGGAATCGACCGTTTTTGTTCCCTTCGCCGCCGGGCTATGTCGGCTTTGAGCGTCGTGGGAGTTTTTTGCCGGAATTGATGCTGCCTTGATATGAACGTCAGACCAGGCCCCGAAGTGTGTTTAAACGACGGGCTCTTCTCTCCTGATGGCAGGTGGCGGTTCATTGACACCAGCACCTTGACCTTGGCGGACTCCAAGACATCGCAACTAAGGCAATGGCGGCGGCGCGGGGAAATTAACGGGTGCTACTTTGCTAGACCTGACCCTATATTTACGGTCAGGTTCCGGCGATTGCGCCGCCGATCTAGCCACCAGGCAAGCGCAGGCAGCATCAGGAACGAGCCGGGCAATGCGAGCACGATCAAATACGGACTGATACTGGACAAACGGCGCAGATGTATTCTCAGCTCTTCCTTGTCCTCGGGCGTCCACAATTGCTTGTTGCGTGGCTTCATCAGGAGCGGCATCAGTTCCCTGACCTGCAGGATCTCGTGAACCAAATGTTTTTTCTTGCGCTCGGTCAGGTCGCAAATCGACCGGTACGCGAAGACGCTGGCGCTGCGAAACTTGGCAATGTGAGACGGGTTGTCCATAACTAGTGCTTAGACTCGCAAGATGCGGGCCAGCCCTGTACGGACTGAATTAGCCGGGAGACCGTGACAAATCACTCAAAACACACGCAACGGGTGGCGAAGCCAAGACTATTCCGTCGAAGAACTGACAAGTTACTGGCATCCAATTGCGATGCAGCGAACAAGTACCAATTGGAGTGGTTCGTACAACACACACTATGCACACTATGGGGTCACACACTATGGGCGTGGAATCGAAACACTGACCCCGTTTTTCTATCCGAACTGGCGCTCTCGACCCTTAGCTGACCTTCGCTCTGTTCGAAGACAGCCGCTCATCAGTTGCAGGTGTGACTTTCGCCCGCCGGGTGCTGAATACCTTTGTGGCGTGATATAAGCGGCCATGTGGTACACGCCAGGTCTCTTTGCCGTTTTGGTGACTGCGTTGACGGTTTCGGTGGCAAGCGCCGTGTGCGCCGCAGCCGGCGTTGATTCGACGCAGGAATATTTGGATGCTTATCGCAGCGACTGCGCTTTCGGCACGGCGCATGTGGAAGTCCTGCGACGGTACAAGGTGCTGCTAGTGCCCGGCTATTTCAGCGACCTCGATCCTGTTTATTTCTCGGATCAGTTACATTGGCTCACCTCGAGTGGCGTTGAGCACCAGAAGGTGCCAGTCAAGTCCAGGCAGAGCATCGCGATTAACTCACTCATCATAGCCACGGCGATCCGGGTCGCGACGCAGCCAGTGATTCTGATCACGCACAGTAAGGCCTCGGTTGATGCCCTCGACGCGCTGCGCGCAGAGACGTCGCTGAGAACGAAAGTAAAAGGTTGGATTTCCCTGCAGGGCGCCTTCTTTGGCTCGCCAGTCGCCGACATGTTGCTTGATGGCGCACGGCTCAACCCCTTGGTAGCGACTGTAATCCTTGAATATCTTGGGGGTACGCGGGAGTCCGCACGAGGTCTCACCACGGGCGCTTCGCTCGCCTACTATCGCGACAATAAAGCGGCGATCGATGCGGTTGTTCGCGAAGTGCCGGCAATAGCTTTTGCGAGCGCGCTCGATGGCGCGTCAGATGGGCAGGCTAGGAGCACGCTCGAGATTCCGTTCGAGCTGATGAGACGCCAGGGCATCCGCAGCGACGGACTGCTGCCGCTCGATGCCGCGGTCCTGCCCGGAATGGCTTTTGTCAAAATCTCAGGGGTTGATCATATTGCGCCGGTAATGCCGGCTGTACAACGCTTCGACCGCGTACGTATGACTAAAGCGTTGCTGCTTTTACTGGCGCCGTTTCGCGAGGTGCCGAGTGCCGTGCCCTGCAAGGGGCACCTCTAGCGTTTTAGTGATCTCTAAGCGCCATCATCGATCTCCGGTTATTGAACAATTTTTATAGGGTCAGTGTAACTTTTCCGCCGGGCTGCAGTCGTTGTGTGGAATCGAAAAGCGATATCGACTCGATTTTTCGTCGCCGGTCGCATTCATGGCGATTGTCACGGGCTGCATTTCTTTGCCGTCATGACCTTGTCAACCGCTTTTTGATCGCCGCGCACATTCGCAAGCTCAGTTGCCTCAGCGCCGTCGCCTTGCCCAACTCCAAGCAGGAACGATTGAAGGCCGCTTGATTTGATCCGTCGTTCCTGCGCCCCAATCAATTCAAGCTCGCGCCGGACCAGCGACTCCATCTCAGCCGTAAGGCGCGGGCACGTGTACTCCTCGTAATTGGCTCCGGTGCCGCGCGAGGCGCCGATCTGCGACGAAGGCGTGGGTGCGTTGGCGCAAGCACTCAGCAACAGCGACAAAACCACTGTGACCCGCAATCCAGGGAAAGGAATTCTCATCTGCGGGATTATATAGCGTCAATGCATCTTTTCCGTCAGGCCACAGCTGCCCGGCTCGTCGAGTAACACAGGGCCACCACGCGAGTGGCGGTAAACCAGGGCGGCGGCGAATTACGATCTGCCACGGATTAAGCAGTGCAAGCAGATGTGTCGTCAATATGTGTGTTTGCATGCGCCGCTCTGCGCTCCTGCCCGCCCCGGCTGCGCCCGCCGAGTCCGGAGCGCTCCCCTTTGGTTACTTTCGCTTGGCCGCGCAAGGGAAAGTGACCAGCGCCCGGGCTGCCCCCGGGGAATCTGCGCCATTACCGCGAGTAGGTCCGGCAGTTGGCATAACTGCCGCCCACGAACCACACTACTCCGCCTTGATATTCCCGTCGCGGATGATTTTCCCCCAGCGCTCGACGTCGGCACTGACGAATTTCTCGGTCTCGCCCACGCCCATCGTGACCGGCATGAAGCCCTGCTCCACAATCCGGGATTTCATTTCGGGCGCGGCCATAATGCTGTTCACTTCAGCATTGATTTTGGCAACGATTTCCTTCGGCGTGCCGGCGCGAACCATCACGCCTTGCCAGCCCGTGGCCTGGACGCTGGGGAATCCGGCTTCCGCCGTGGTTGGAACGTCGGCAATCTGCGCAAGCCGGGTATCGGTGGTCACGGCCAGCGCGCGTAGCTTGCCCGCTTTCACGTGGGGAAGGCATTCGGGCCACAGCGAAAACACCACGTCGTTCTGAGCGCCCAGCAGAGCCACCAGCGCGGGTGCGCCGCCTTTATAGGGTACGTGCACGATCTTGGCGCCGGTCGCGCCCTTGAACATTTCGAGCACGAGATGCTGGGGCGTTCCATTGCCGCCCGAACCCGCAGTCAACGCCTGCTTGTGCGAAAGCGCGACGAGATCCTGCAACGAGCGCACCGGCGAGGTGGCCGGCACTACTGCCGCCATTGGATAGAAGCTCAACATGGCCACGGGCTGCAAATCCCGCTGCATGTCGTAGGGGGGCTTTACGGCAAAGCTGGCGTTGATTGCGGTGGTGGTCGTGCCGAGCAGGAAGGTGTAGCCATCGGCGGGCGACTTGGCGACCGCGTCGGCACCGATGATGCCGCCGGCGCCCGTTCGGTTTTCCACCACGACCGTCTGCAGCCAAGCCTCGTTCAGCTTCTGCGCGATAATGCGCGCCATCACGTCGGTTCCCCCGCCAGGCGCAAAGGGAACGACGATCTTCACGAGCCGGTTCGGATAGCTCTGCGCGGCGGCTGGCCCCGCAGCAATCAGGCCGACCGCCACCGTGAAAACAGCAACTGCGGCTTTTACTGTCGCCTTCATGTCCGCCTCCTTATTTTCGAGTAACCGGGGGACTAGCCACGGTATTGGAATTATATAGGGTCAGCGCGCCTTTTCCGCCGAGCGACAAGTTCTGCGCGGCACGCAGGAGGCGACGTTACGGCCTAGCCCGCGGACTGGATATAGAAATCCCGGTTGCGTCCGATCCACTCGATGAAGTCCGCATATGCCGCATCGCGCAGGTAGTGCGGCGCATATCCCAGGTCATGGGCTATGCGGCCGGTGTCCATGAGACATCGATCGTTGTCGGTATACCAGACGTTCGGCGTCTCGCCGGCGGCCGCAACGTGGTAACGGAATCCGGCGAATGCGGTTTTTAGCGTTTCGCACCATTTCAGGACCGGCGTCTCCCACTCCACCCCGGACGACAGGTTGTAAGTGAGGTGTCGCGGCGACTTCGCTTCGAGGAGCGCAATGATTCCGGCCGCCGCGTCCTTGGCGTACAGCCAGTCGCGCCGGATTTCGCGCGGCGTCAGCACGGCGGTTTCACCGCGCACTGCAAGGCCCGCCAACTGCGAGTGAGTACCGTAGCGATCGCGGGCGCCGGTGTTGCGCTCCCATGGCCCGATGACGGTGCCGAGACGCACGCAGGCGACGTCGATCTGCCAGAGCTCGCGCAGCCTGCCGCAGATGCGCTCGGCCGCGTGCTTGGTAATCGCATATATCGTTTCAGGGAACACCGGGCTTTCTTCGTGCACGCTCTTCAACCGGAACAGCGACTCGCCATACATCGAACTCGATCCGACATAGACGACGCGCCGCGCACCATGCTGCCGCGCCGCTTCCAGCAGGCCGACCGTACCGTTGAGATTGACGTTCATGATCGCCGCGGGCTCGCGCGCTTCACGCTCTGGACTGGACGTGACAGCGGCGCAATGCACGACGTTCGCGTTGCGACGGCCCGAAAATACACTTTGCAGAAATTGCGGGTCGAGGACGTTGCCGCGCAGCACGCTCAGTGCCTTGCCATACGGCTTCAGCGCCAGTTCGGCAGCCGGCGGCAGGGCGCCGCCATCGCATAGCACAACTTCCTCGCCGCGCTTCAGGAGAGCCTCGACGAGATTCATGCCGACAAAGCCGGCGCCGCCGGTTACTACGGTGGTCATGCAGAATATTGAAACCGGCGGTTCCGGCGGATCGACTTCACGTACGCGATGTCATTGCGCGGTGATATTAGCCGCCGTAGCGACCTTGCGCCATTTATCGATTTCAAGTTTTATGACCGCGGTAGTCTGCTCGGGCGTCAGGTTCAAAGGCTGCATCGCGAGCTCGGCAAGGCGCGCGACGTATTCGGGCCGCGCATTTATGGTCTTCTGGGCCGCCACCAACTTGGCGCGCACTGCGGGCGGCGTCTTTGCCGGCACCGCGAGGGCCCACCACGTGCTCGACACGACACCCGGCAAGCCAACCTCGGCGAAGGTCGGAATATCGGGCACCGGCGGCAGGCGTTGCGTATGCGCGACGGCGAGCGCCCGCAGCTTGCCGCTTTTTATATGCGTCAATATCGTCGACAGGTCGTTCACCAGAATATCCACTTCGCCTGTCAGCAAGCTCAAGGTTGCCGGCGTGCCGCCTTTGAAAGGAACGTGCACGATGTCGATGCCGGCATGGTATTTGAAAAGTTCGCCGGCCATCTGCACGATCGAGCCGGTGCCGGCGGACGCAAACGTAAGCTTGCCGGGCCGCTGCTTCGCCAGCGCAATCAGCTCTTTCACGCTGGTTGCCGGAAGACCTTCGCGCACAACCAGCACGTGCGGGGCCTGCGCCACCAGGCCTATCAGCGCGAGATCGCGAAAGACGTCGTAGGGAAGATTCTTCATTATCACGAGATTCACGGCATAGGTGCTGTTCGTGCCGAACAAAAGCGTATAGCCATCGGGGTCGGACCGCACTGCGATCTCGGTGCCGATGATGCCGGAGGCGCCGGCGCGATTGTCGACCACGACCTGCTTGCCCAGGAGTTCCGTCAGGTGCTGGGAAAGCAAGCGTCCCACGAAATCCGACGGGCCGCCTGCCGGGAAGGGAATCATCATGCGTATGGGACGCGTGGGATATTCGTCCGCTGCAAGCGTGACACTCGCGCAAAGCGCGTAGAGCAGGAATGTGGCGGTTACGCGCATGTCAGTCACCCTTCGCATCAGCCCATGTAAGTGCGCCGGCCGGTGTCGCGCAGGAAGATACGCACCAGGTGGCGTTTTTTGTCGGCATCGTCGTAATCGACGTATTTGGTGCGTCGGTGCGCGATGGCAAAGTTGTTCATGTATTGGAGCTGCCCCGCGGCGAGCTCAAAAGTAAAATGGTTTTCCGGTTCCGACATCAGGTTGTGCATGGCTTCCAATGCTTCCCCGCCCAGCGCATCGATGCTCTTGCCGACGAGTTCATAGCCTTTATAGACCAATCTCTTGTTGAAACGGGCGTTAAGGGTATTGCCATCAAAGGTAAAGATCGGATAAAAGTGGGTCACCGGGTCGCCCTCGGGATGCTCGCCCTGGCGGTTCACGTGGAACGGCTGGTATAAGCGGCCGAGCAAATGCGGCGCGCGGCGCTGAAGCGCATTATGCGCGGTCAACATGCTGGCGGCGCTGCTCACGCCTCCTTCGCGGGCAATGCGCAGAGCGAGAAGCCCGATATAAGGCGGCGGAAAGTTGAAACCATAGTCGGAATGCCAAAAAAGCTCTGCGCCGGTGATGTCGCTGCGCACGCGGGTATCGGTCGTCTTGCCGGTGTCGAGCACGTCGTAGAGGACGCGGCCATCGAAGGCTTGCGCCACCGGACGGGCGATCATCGAAGACAAAAGCCAGTAGACGGCTATGAGCTCGTCCTTCGAGTAACTCTCCACCGGCAGGCGATCGAGCACGACCACTCCAAGATCGGTGTCGAGCAGCGTTTTGACTTTTTGCATCAGCGCGCGGCAGGCGGGCAAAACAAAATCGTCCGGCGAGAGCAACCGCGGATCGAGCGGGTTGGCACGCAGGAATTTGACGACAACGTCGATCTCACCGAGCACAGCCGCAGGAATCGGCAGACGCCAGCGCTCTTCGGTGACCTCCCCGTTGGTCCAGACGCGCGGCGACGCGATGATCCCTTCGAACATGCGCGGCGCGGGATTGCGTAACTCAGTCACGGGCGCGATCATCCTGAATGAGGCCGTTTCGGCGGGATATTGGTTTCATCGTTCAATCCACTTCGGGGACGTTATTGAAGTCGCGCTGTGGGATTATATAGTGGTTCAGGTGGTGACGAGATGCGGGTGACGATCAAGGGTGACGAGATATATTGCCTTCTTCTTGTCACCCGTCTGGACAAACCCCCTTTCGTCCGCACACAATACGGCAGACCTATGGGAGGCATTACATTTGAACCCCGGATTTAAGGAAGTCATGGACATTCGCGGCCGCGGCATGCCCGCGGACGGCGAAGTGACGATTACGGGTCATGATCCCGTCTTTTCCGCGCGCTTCAAGATCGGCGAGACGACGGCGAACATCCTCGCCGGTGTCGGTGTCGCGGTCACCGACATTCACGAGATGAAGACCGGCAGGCGCCAGAAAGTCGCCATCGACGTGCGTCATGCGGCGGCCACCTGCCAGAGCTCCAAGCTCATGCGCCAGCGTGCCGCAGATGGCGGCTGGAAAGCGGTGAACTCGCCGTCCATGGAACATATGCGGTCCATCACGCAGCCCTGGCG
>JANNPG010000399.1:0-1960 GCA_031399805.1 Betaproteobacteria bacterium
CGCATGCACGACGTCGAGGAGCTCGAGAAGCAGATCCTGGCGGAGCACGCGCGCAAGGCCGCCGCGCAGGCGGCGCAAGGAGCAGCGCGATGAGCGATCCGGGCGTTGCCCTGGTGATGATCGGGATCCTGGTCTTCGCCATCATGATCGGTTTCCCGGTCGCGTTCACATTGATGGCGCTGGGCGTGGGGTTCGGCTATTACGCCTACTACCAGGTGGGAACCGCATTTTTCGACAACCGCGTGTTCTATCTGCTCACGCAGAACACCTTTACGGTGCTCAACAACGATGCGCTGGTATCGATCCCGCTGTTCCTGCTGATGGGGTATCTGGTCGAGCGCGCCAACATTCTCGACAGCCTGTTCAAGAGCCTGCAGATCGCGCTGAAGGGGGTTCCGGCGTCACTCGCGGTGGCGACGCTCGCCACCTGCGCGCTGTTCGCCACCGCGACCGGCATCGTCGGCGCGGTGGTGACGCTGATGGGAATGCTCGCGTTCCCGCAGATGATCAAGGCCGGCTACGACACGCGCCTCGCCGCGGGCGTGGTCTGCGCGGGCGGCTGCCTGGGTATCCTGATCCCGCCGTCGATCATGCTGATCGTCTACGGCGCGATGGCCAGTCTTTCGGTTGTCAAGCTGTACGCCGCCGCGATGATTCCCGGCTTCTTACTCGCCGGCATGTACATTCTCTACGTGATTGGCATAGGGATCTTCAAGCCGCACCTGGCCCCGCCACTGCCCAAGGGAGAGGGTGACGTCGGCATGGGCGTAATGATCGTGATGCTGGCGAAGTCGTTTTTCCCGCTCGCGATGCTGATCCTGTCGGTGCTCGGCGCGATCATGTTCGGGCTGGCGACGCCGACCGAAGCGGCCGCGGTGGGCGCGTTCGGCGCGTTGGTACTCGCGGCAAGCTACCGTTCGCTCACCTGGCAGGCTTTGCGCGAGTCGGTGTTTCTCACCGCGCGCACGTCGGCGATGGTGTGCTGGCTGTTCGTGGGTTCGGCGACCTTCGCCTCGGTCTTCGCCTACCTCGGCGGCAACGTGATGATCAAGGAGTTCGTGCTCGGCATGAACCTCAATGCGATCACCTTCCTGTTGCTGTCGCAGGCCATCATCTTTCTGCTCGGCTGGCCGCTCGAGTGGACCGAGATCATCATCATTTTCGTGCCGATCTTCCTGCCGATGCTGCCGCATTTCGGCATCGACCCGATGTTGTTCGGCATCCTGGTGGCGATCAACCTGCAGACCGCGTTCCTGTCGCCGCCGATGGCGATGGCGGCGTACTACCTGAAGGGGGTCAGCCCGCCGTCGGTGCTGCTCACGCAGATTTTCAGCGGCTGCATGCCGTTCATGTACATCGTGCTGGTGACGATGGTGATGGTCTACATATTTCCGCAGATTTCGCTGTGGCTGCCCAACGCCCTTTACGGCGGGTGATCGATGGACGCAACGCGGCTTGAGTTGCTGAGCGCGAGCGACGCGGCGCGCGCGATCCGCGACGGCTCGTTCAGCTCGGAGCAGCTGATCGAAGCCTGCCTGGCGCGGATTCAGGCGGCCGAGCCGGCCGTGCAGGCCTGGCAATACCTCGACCCGCAACACGCGCTCGCGCAGGGGCGCGCGCGCGATCTGGATCGCAGGGAGGGGCGGCCGACCGGACCGCTGCACGGCGTGCCCGTCGGGGTCAAGGACATCATCGACACCGCCGACATGCCGACCGAGGACGGCACGGTGCTGCACGCCGGGCGCACGCCGGACCGGGACGCAACCGTGGTTGCGATGCTGCGCGCGGCGGGCGCGGTGATCATGGGCAAGACGGTGACCACCGAATGCGCCAACTTTACACCCGGCAAGACCCGCAATCCGCACAACCCGGAGCACACGCCCGGCGGGTCATCGTCCGGCTCGGCGGCCGCGGTCGCCGCGGGCATGGTGCCGCTCGCGCTCGGCAGCCAGACCAACGG
>JANNPG010000448.1:0-1612 GCA_031399805.1 Betaproteobacteria bacterium
CGGGCTGCGCTATGTCATCGACAAGATAGATATTGTGCTACTGATGTCTGTCAACCCCGGCTTCGGCGGGCAATCGTTCATCTCAGGGACACTCGATAAGCTGCGCGAAGCGCGGCGCTTGATCGAGGCCAGCGGTCGCGCGATCCGCCTTGAGATCGATGGCGGCGTGAACCTTAAAAATATCGGTGAGATCGCGGCTGCGGGCGCCGATACGTTTGTGGCGGGATCTGCGATTTTCAACAGCGCCGACTACGCAACAACGATTGCCGAGATGCGGCGTGCGATCGCTGCGGCGCGCCTAGGATGAACCCACCCCGCGCGCGCCTCGTGCTCTTCGATCTCGATGGTACGCTGGTGGACAGCGCCGCTGATCTCGCGAGCGCCGCCAACCAGGCCTTAGCGGACGTCGGTCACGCGCCGCGCCCGCTGGCCGAGATCCGCGCTTTTATCGGCAACGGCGCCGAGCGGCTGATTCATCGGTGCCTGACCGGCCACCGCGACACTGACGCCGATCCGGCACTGCGGCACACGACATCGCTAAGGTTCCAAGCCCACTACGCGAACTGCCTGTTGGCGCGCACTCGCCCCTATCCGGGAGTGTTAGAAACGCTGAATAGGCTGGCTGCACAAGACGTCTTGCTTGGTTGCGTCACCAACAAGCCGGAACGTTTTACCCTCCCGCTGCTGCAGGGATTGGGGCTCGCGCACTACTTCAAGGTCACCTTGGGTGGCGACACGCTGGCACAGAAAAAACCAGACCCTGCCCCGCTACTCAAAGCCGCCCAGGATTGCGCAGTCGCCGTGGCCGACGCTGTCATGGTGGGAGATTCGCTGGCCGATCTCGCAGCCGCGCGCGCCGCCGGCATGCGAATCTTCTGCGTGAGCTACGGCTACCCGGCTGACGTCGATCTCACCCAACACCGTCCCGACGCGTACGTCGACCGGATGCGCGACATCCTACCGCTCTTAATTCGATAAGCGCTGGTCACTGCTTTCAATCCCTTGCAGCGCCAGTAGATAAGACTGCAGGATGGTGTGCAATTGCGCCGTTAGCGCGGGTGGGTAACAGCGCGCGCGGGCAAACTCGAGCAAGCCGTAGACCGCATTGAGTTCACGCGCGAGTTCGGCGCTGCGCGACACATCTTCCGAGAAAATCCGCATAGTCGTGCGCCTCTTAGCTCTGGAACAACACGGGGTAGGCTACCTGTCAATTTTTACCGGCATGCGACAAGCAGGCGTAGCGCGCTCACGGACATCTTGCGATCGCCGGGGTCGAGCGCACGGCTTTCATTCCTACCCCTGGCCGAAGAACAAAGGACAGGCTTGTTTTCCCGATGGAACAAAAATCCGTCCCTTACTCGTCCGGCCTGATTGATGATTGATGATTGATGTTTTATCATCAAACGCGTGAGAACGACCCTCGACATTGATGACGACGTACTACAGGCGGCCAAGGACCGAGCCCGCCGCGAAAAGAAAACCATCGGCGAAGTGCTATCCGAACTCGCGCGCCGCGCCCTCACTGCATCCCCGCAGACGCCCTCCACAAAGGAGCACAAGGCGACGTATGGCTTTCGCCCGTTTCCAAAGCGTGGGCGCATCGTTACCAACG
>JANNPG010000468.1:0-11232 GCA_031399805.1 Betaproteobacteria bacterium
GGGCAGTGCCGCGCGCCCACCCCCGACGGACGCCCCGCATCGACAGCGTGCATCAGGGCGATCAGGACGGTCTCAAGGGTCTCTATCACATCAACGCCGTGGACTGCGTCATCCAGTATGAGATCGTCGCTACCTGCGAGCAGCTGTCTGAGGCATTCCTGCTGCCAGTCCTGCGACAGATTCTTGCGGACTTTCGCTTCGTGGTCCTGGGCTTTCATGCCGACAACGGCTCGGAGTACGTCAATTACACCGTGGCCAGGCTGCTCGAGAAACTCAGGATCGAGTTCACCAAGTCGCGCCCCAGGCATAGCAACGACAACGGTTTGGCTGAAACCAAGAACGGGGCCATCGTGCGCAAACACCTCGGTTACCAGCATATCCCGCAGCACTTCGCCGCCCAGGTCAACACCTTCTGCCAGCACTTTCTCAACCCCTACGTGAACTTCCATCGCCCCTGTTTCTTCGCCGAAACACTCACCCTCTTGGATGATGCTTCGCATGCAACTGCTTCAACCGTTCGCGCGCGACGTGGGTGTAAATCTGCGTCGTCGAGATATCGGAGTGCCCCAGCAGTAACTGCACGACCCGCAGATCGGCGCCGTGATTGAGCAGATGCGTAGCGAACGCGTGGCGCAGGGTGTGCGGCGACATCGGCCTGGTGAGCCCCGCGTGTGCGGCATGGCGCTTCAGAAGATGCCAGAACGACTGGCGCGTCATCGCGGCGCCGCGGCTGGTGACGAACATCGCGTTGGCCGCGCGTTTGTCGAGTATCCGCGGCCGCGCTTCTTTCAGGTAGCGCTTGATCCAGCTCAACGCCTCCTCGCCGAGCGGCACCAGGCGCTCCTTGGCGCCCTTGCCGACAATGCGCACCACTCCCATGTCGAGACTCACCTGCGCAACCTTCAGCGTCACCAGTTCGGAGACGCGCAGCCCGCTTGCATACAACGTTTCAAGCATCGTGCGGTCACGCAGGCCGAGCGGGTCTTCAACGTCGGGCGCCGCGAGGAGTTTCTCGACGTCTGCTTCAGTGAGGACTTTCGGCAGGCCGCGCGGCAGCTTGGGCGAGTCGATGTTGACGGTGGGGTCCGCCGTGATCTTGCCCTGGCGCAGCGCATACTGGTAAAAGCGCTTGAGGCTGGACAGCAGGCGGCTCGTGCTCGCGGCCTTTGACTTGCCAGCGACGCGGTGTGCGAGATAGGTCAGCAAATCGGCATGCTCGGCGGCGAGCAGCGACTTCTTCTGCCGTTCGTTCAGCCAGCCCGCGAACTGCGCGAGATCGAGACGATAGCTGTCGAGCGTATTGCGCGCAAGCCCGTCCTCGAGCCACAACGCATCACAAAACTCATCAAGAACCGGGTCGTCACTCATCTCGCGCAAATGCCCCTGAAGCGAGCTTTAACGACGCCAGGGCGGCTCAGGCGCGATTTGCAGGGGCATTTTCGTGTTTCAGCAGCCACTGCTTGATTTGAATCGGCTCGCCGCCGCGCGCGTGCATGAAGCCGCCGATGCCATGACTTGCGACCACACGGTGGCACGGAATCACGAGCGGGATGCGGTTCGCGCCGCACGCGCCGCCGACCGGCCGCGGCGCGCTGTCGAGCTGCCGCGCTACATCGAGATAGGTCAGCGTTCTGCCGCTGGGAATGGCGCGTATCGCGCGCCACACGCGCTGTTGAAACGCCGTGCCGCGATACGCGAAGGGCAGATCAAACTCGAACCGCGGATCGTCGAGATACTTTTCGATCTGGCGGCATACTTTCGCGGCGAGTTTATTGGCCGGCGCAAGCGTCGCCGCTCCGCGCGGCAGGTATTCGATCTGCGTTACCAATTCACCCGCGGTGCGGATGCCGAGCACGGCGAAGGGGGTGGCCAGCCTGGCGTCAAATATTTCGCCGGGCGCGGCGCGCTCGATTTTGATCCGGCTATGCAACAGACCCGGCACATCCATGCGGTCACGCGGCAGCATGTCCTCTGCCCTTGCGCATCTTCTGCATGACGACCACCGCCGCGAACAGCGCAAATCCGACAATGTCGAAGATGATGCCTGGATAGACCAGCATCAATCCGGCAATGATCAGCATGCAGCGCTCTATTGCGTTGGTCTTGCGAAAGAGCCACCCCTGGAGCCCCCCCGCCAGCGCGGCGATGCCGATGGCGGCGGTCACCGTCACTTGCGCAATCGACAGCCAGTTGGCCTGGGCGAGATTTTTGAACGAGCCGTCGAGCAGCAATCCGATGCCGGCAGGATCCAGCACGAACATGAACGGCACCAGGAAGGCCGGCGCGGTGTACTTCCAGCATTGCAGCGTCGTGCGGTACGGGCCGCCGCCGGTAATCGCAGCAGCCGCAAACGGCGACAGGGCGGTCGGCGGAGAAACCTCCGACAGCACGGCGTAGTAAAAAATGAACATGTGCGCCGCGTAATCCGGCACGCCGAGCTTGATCATGGCGGGTGCCGCGATTACCGCGCAAATAATATACGAAGCCGTGACCGGCACGGCGAGCCCGACTATCCACACAATCAGCGACGTGTAGAAAGCGGTGAGCAACAGCTTCATGTCGTGCAGCAACGCCGGGGTATTCGCCGCGCCCAACATCGTCCATAGACTGACCAGTGCGTGCGCGCCAGAATCCGCGTAGTCGAGCACGATGGAACTGAACTTGAGCCCGAGCCCGGTGAGGGTCACGACGCCGACGATAATGCCGGCCGAGGCGCAGGTCATGGCGACAGTCAGCACGCTCAGCGACCCGCCTTCCAGCGCCTTGATCAGTCCCGAACTCCAGAAGCCTTTTAGCCACGGCAGGCGTCCGCGGAACCAGTCGTAAGAAATGAGCGCCGAATCGCGCCGGCAGAACGACAGCACCGCGGTCACCACCGTCGCATAGAAAACCGACAGCACCGGCGAGTAGCCGAGCAGCATGAAGACGACGATTGCCACCAGCGATACAAAATGAAACCAGTAACGCAGCGCGAGTGCGCTCGCGCGCTGCTGCTTCGCGAGCACGACTGTTTTCATGCCGAACTTGAGCGCGTCGATCTCGACCATGATGAAGATCGCCAGATAGAACAGGACGGTCGGTATGGTCGCCATCAGAATCACGTCGAGATACGAGATCTTGAGAAATTCCGCGATCAGGAACGCGGCGGCGCCGAGCACCGGCGGTGAAATGATGGCGCCCAGGCCGCCCGCGGCCAGCAATCCGCCGGCGGCCTCCTTGCCGTAGCCCGATTTGGCGAGCAGGGGATAAGCAACCGAGCCGATCGTCACCGTGGTGGCGACCCCGGAACCTGACGGCCCGCCCAGCAGAAACGAGGCCATGACCACCGCCCGCCCCGCGCTGGACGGCTTGCCGCCCATCGCCGCAAACGAGAAATCAATGAAGAATTTTCCCGCCCCGGAGTACTGCAGGAACGCCCCGAAAATGGTGAACAGGATAATGAGCGTCGAAGACACATCCACCGCCACGCCGAATATGCCCTCCAGCGTCATGTACAACGACCCGGTGAGCCGCGCAATCTCGTAGCCCTTGTGCGTCCACGGCGGCGGCAGTTGCGGCCCGAACAGCGCGTACGCGATAAACAGCAAAACGACGAAGGGCAGAATCCATGTCGAACTGCGGCGGTTGCCTTCGAGAATCAAAACGATGAGGGCCACGCCGAATACCTGGTCGATGAGCGTCGGCAGGGTCGCGCGGTCGCCCAGCAGGTCGCCCCAGTAGAGGATGTAGCCAATGACGGCGATCGTGATGAGGGCAAAGATTACGTCCCACCACATGAGCCGATGACGAAAGCGCGGCGCGATCGGGAAGAGCAGGAACACCAGTACCAAGGCAAATGCAACGTGAATCGGGCGCAGCCGGTAGGCCGGTACGATTTCGACCGCGGCGTAGAGGTGGAACAGCGACATCACCACGGCGCACACCGTCAGGAACACCGCCAGCGCGCCGGTATAGCGGTTGATCGCGCCTTCCTCGGCTTCGATGAACTGCTCGGCTTTTTTCAGCGCATCGGTACTGACGACGGCATCGTCCTGCACCGGCTTATTATCGTCGCTCATCGCCACAATCCCCCCAGTCGTCGCTTCGCGCGGCCATCTTAGCACGCCCCCCCGCGCGCCAGATTCGCGCTGTCCGCACACAAAAAAAAACCCCGTCCGTAACCGGACGGGGTCGGATTGGGTCGCCCCACTCAGAACTTGAGCCCTTTTTCCTTGAAGTACTTTACTGCGCCGGGATGCCACGGCACCGGAGAAGCGTCGGGTTTCTGGTTCTCGAGCTTGATATCAGCGGCCGCCTTGTGCACGGCGATCAGATCGGGACGTTTGTCAAAAATCGTCTTGACGATGTTGTAGACCGTCTGGTCGCTCATGTTCGCGTTGGCCACGAGCAGATTCGCCACAGCGGTCGCTTGATTGTCCTTGGCCATTCCAGCGTAGGTCTCTTTCGGAATGACATCGGCGATATAAAGATTGCCGTATTTCTTCTGCATCGCCGGCAGCAGATTCGCGTGATCAAGGAATTTGATCTTGGTGCCCGGCGTGGAAGCCAGATCAGTTATGGACGAGGTCGGCAGCCCGACCACGAAGAAGAATGCATCAATTTTCTTGTCCTTCATCGCATTGACCGACTCCGCGACGCCCAGACGCTCGCGCGTGAGGTCTTTGAGCGGATCGATACCGGCCGCTTCCAGGACGCGGAATGCAAACACTTCCGTGGCGCTGCCGGGCGAACCGGTGGACACACGCCTGCCCTTGAGGTCGTTGATGGTGTTGATTCCCGTGCCTTCTACCGTCACCGCATGCATCAGGTTGGTGTAGAGCATCATCATGGCGCGCACCGGGATCTTGGTGTCTTTGAATTTATCCACGCCGTTCAGCGCGTCCTGCGCCGCGTCGGCCTGGGTCAACGCAATGTAGGACTTGCCGGTGCCGATCAAGCGCATGTTATCGACCGAACCGCCAGTCACCTCGGCGGTGGCCTGCATGCCCGGAATGCTTTTGGAAAACACGTTGGCCATGCCGCCGCCTAACGGATAGTAGACACCGCCGGTGCCGCCGGTGGCGATCGAGAGATTGATTTTCTCCTGCGCAAAGCCGGTGATCGCAAATAATGCGCCCGCGACGAACGCAAGCGTTCTCAATAGCTGCTTCATGTTTCCTCCAATTTTGTAAAAGGAACCGGCCTGGGCCGCTCAACTGCGGATGATACGGGCTGGCGACTAACTAGCCAACTGCAAAATTTGAACACGGCCGCCGGGAGAAAGTTCCCCGCCCCTACGTCGCGAACAGCTTGCCGGCGTCCTTGAACGCCTTGAATTCGATCGCATTACCGCTCGGATCGAGAAAAAACATCGCCGCCTGCTCGCCGATGGTGCCCTGAAAGCGAAGTTGCGGCTCGATGATGAATTTGACCCCGGCGGCAACGAGTTTGTCGCGCATTTTCTCCCAATCCGGCATGGGCAGCACGAGGCCGAAGTGACGTACCGGCACCGCGTCGCCATCGACACCGCTCGTCGCGCTGCGGCCCGCCTCTTGCGGCGCAAGGTAAGCGACGATCTGATGCCCGAAGAAATTGAAGTCTATCCACTCGGCGTCCGAGCGGCCTTCGGGACAGCCTAACAGGCCGCCGTAAAACGCGCGCGCGTGGGCAAGATCGGTGACTGGAAATGCAAGATGGAATAACGGGGTCGACATGCGGTTCCTCGAAACGATACGGGGGCGACTGGATTCTGCTATTTTACGGGTTTTCTCCTGCCGCGAGAAAACCATGCCCAAAATCCAGTCTGTTTCAGTCTGCGTCGCACGCGTAGCGCTCGACAACGTCACTTCGTTCGCGACGCGCACCGTAGCCGCGCGCGACTACTGCCTCGTCAAAATCCGCTCGACCTCCGGCGTTGAAGGCATTGGCTTCTGCTACGTCGGCTCGGCGGGCGGCAATATCGCCAAAATCGCGGTCGAGGAACTGCTCGCGCCCAGGTTGATCGGCGAGGATTCCCTGCGCATCGAAGGTTTGTGGCAGGAAATGTACGCGGAAACACTGCTGCAGGGGCGCGCTGGCAGCGTGATGCGCGCGCTCAGCATCCTCGATGTCGCGCTGTGGGACCTTAACGCGCGCAGCGTCAAATTGCCGCTGTACCGATACCTGGGCAGCGTCGTCACCGACAGGGTGCCGGCCTACGCGAGCGGCGGCTATTATCTTCCCGGCAAGACGCCACGGAAACTCGGCGACGAATTGGCCTCCTACGCCAAAGCCGGCTTCAAGGCGGTAAAAATGAAAGTCGGCCGCCTGAGCCCGCGTGAAGAAGAGGCGCGCATCAAGGCGGCGCGCGACGCGATCGGGCCCGACGTGCACCTGATGCTGGATGCGAACAACGCGTGGTCGGACGTGCCGACTGCGATGCGCTTTATGGAACGCTGCGAAATCTACGATCCGTACTGGATGGAGGAGCCGTTCAGTCCCGACGAGATCGATTTGCACGCGCGGCTCGCCAAATTGACCCGCGTGACCATCGCCACCGGCGAAATCGGCTACGGCCGCTGGTACCACAAGGAGCTGCTCGACAAGGGTGGCGCCGAAATCCTGCAGACCGACGCGGTCGTGTGCGGCGGCATCACCGAATGGAAACGCATTGCCGCGACCGCGGCGAGCTATGGCGTAACCATGTGCCCGCACTGGTTCCACGATTTGCACGCGCACCTCGTTGCAGCAACGCCGAACGCGCGCTACGTCGAGTTTTTTCCCGACGACCAGGTTTTAAACTTCCGGCGCTTGATCGACACTCAGTTGAAGCACAAGAATGGCGACCTGCTGCTGGCGCAGACGCCGGGACTGGGCTTTGACTTCAATGAGAAAGCGGTCAGGAAATACGCGCTGGCTCCGGCCAAGCCATGGACGGTGGTGAAATAAGTTCTTATCCCGCCAGCTCTCGCAACTGCCTGAGCAGCTCGTCGGGAATTTCGATACCGTTCGCGCGGGCTTCGGCAACGAGCTTGTGCCGCCGCTCGCCGGGCAGGCGCACGCCCTCATCCGCCAGCATCGCGGCGAGCAGGGTTTCAATCCGATCAAAGTAAGCGTCGCTGCCGGCCAACACGCCGGGATCGATGGCGAGCAGCGCATGACCGATAGACGCCGGCTTTCCCGCCTCGAAAAATGAATCGTTCTCGAAGCCAAAGCGCGCGCCGGTCAGCGCGCAACATAAGAGTTCCACGATCAGCGCGAGCAGCACGCCTTTCACGCCGCCGATCGCGGCCATGCTGCCGGTCAATGCGGCCTTTGCATCCGTGGTCGGCTTGCCATCCTGGTCGAACGCCCAGCCGACCGGTATCGGCGTGCCTTCTTTCGCGGCGACCATGATCTTGCCGCGCGCGACTTCGGTGAGCGACAAATCAATAATCAACGGCGGTTTTCCGCCGCGTGGAAAAACCGCGGCAACCGGATTGGTGCCGAAGAGCGGCTGCTTGCCGCCCCACGCATTGATCGCGGCCGGCGAATTGGTGAACCCTATGCCGATGAGACCGGCTGCGGCGAGCGGCGCCAGATGGTAGTCCATCGCGCCGCAGTGGTGGCTGCGCGTGACGCCGCAGAACGCGACGCCGAATTCGCGCGCGCGGCGCAGCGCTTCGCGCGTCGCAAGTTCCATCGCGAGATACGCGAGTCCACCTTGCGCGTCGATCAGACATGCCGCGCCCTTCTCGTGCGCGATACGCGGTTCGACCGTGCCGCTCGCGCGTCCCTCCTTCACGTGCTGCGCATAGAGTTGCACGCGCGACAAGCCATGCCCGCCGAGGCCCGCCATTTCGGCGGCAACCAGCGCGCGCGCCGTCGCATTCGCCATTGCGCCCGATGCGCCGGCGCGCGCGAGCGCGGCGACAACGAGTTCGGTCAACTCATCAATCGAAAGTCTGGAACTCAAATTGAAATGGGAATCAAGATTTAGCTGCCAGTCGTGGGGGATCAACGCGTGAACAAGTGAAGAAGTGAATGAGAAACGGTCTCAAAAATCCGTTGAGGCCGTTCGTGCTGAGGTATCGAAGCATGAATGGCCGACGTTTATCTAAGCGAGGAAGCATCTTCGCCCTTCTATACATCAGGGCGAACGGGTTTTTGAGACCGCTTCTGACTCCTTCACCCTTCACGGCTTCTAATCCAGTTTCGTGCCAGAACGCTTCGCGACGTCGGCCCATTTTTCCGCTTCGACGCGGTAGAACGCGGCGAATTCGCTTGGCGTGCTGCCCACCGGGTCGGCGCCTTCGGCCTCGAACCGCTGCCTGACTTCCGGCGTGGCGAGCGCTTTCACCGTCTCGCGGTAGAGACGGTCGAGGATCGCCGGCGGCGTCCCGGCCGGCGCGAACAACCCGTTCCACTGGACCGCATCGTGCCCGGCAACGCCGGCCTCTATCATGGTCGGCACCTGCGGGAGCACTGGCGCGCGGGTTTTGGCGGCCACGCCGAGCCCGCGCAACCTGCCCGCCTTGATCTGGACCTGCGAGACCGGCAACACGATGAACGCCAACTGCGCCTCGCCCGACATCAAACCGACCGCGGCGGGCGCGGCCCCTTTGTACGGCAGATGCGTGAGTTTGGTGCCGGTCTTGAGGCGGAAAAGTTCCATCGCGAAATGCGACATGGTTCCCGCGCCCGCCGACGAATAGGCGAGCGCGTCGGGCTTCGCCCTGGCGAGCGTGATGAGTTCCTTCACGCTCTTCACGGGCAGCGACGGGTGGACCACCAGCACGAACGGGTACGACGACACCATCGAGATCGGCATCAGGTCCTTGACCGGGTCGTAGGGGAGCTTCTGGAATACCGCCGGACTGATCGAAAGCGACGAATTGCCGAACAACAGGGTGTAGCCATCGGGGACTGCTTTGGCGGCAAGTTCCGCCGCGATATTGCCGCTGGCGCCGGCGCGGTTGTCGGTGACCACCGTTTGCCCGAGCGCGCCAGACAGCCGCTGCGCGAGCACGCGCGCGATCGTGTCGCTGCCGCCGCCCGCGGGAAACGGCACGATCACCCGGATCGGTTTGACGGGATATCCCTGTCCTGAGCTTGTCGAAGGGTCCTGCGACCACGCCGTACCCGCACAGGCGATGCAGCACGCTGCCGCCGCGAGCCGGCGCACCGTTCTGCCGCCAACCACCGAAACACGATCCCTCATGATGTTCCCTCCTCGTTTTTATCAGGCCTGCCGGCGATTGTTACCCGTGCCGCCGCGCGCGGCAAGCGCTTGTCGTCAGTCCGCTATGCCGCGTCCTTCAGCAATGTTTCGCCCGGCTTGATCCGGGTGAACATCACGGGCTTCGTGGTCATGTCGAAACGGCCGTCCTGCCAGGTCACGCAGGTATAACGCGAATTCTCCAGAGCGCCGGTGTCGGGAAAATCGGCGCGGAAATGTGCGCCGCGCGAATCCTCGCGCGCAACGGCGGCGCAGCAGATCGACCGGCTGACGAGTATCTGGCTCTTGAGATTCAACCAGTCGTGCCACGTCAGGTTGAATGCAAGATCGCCGGCGTGCACGCCGATGCCGTCGAGTCGCGCGTCCAGCTCGTCGAGCTTGCCGGCGGCGCGCTTCAAGCTCGCCGCGTCGCGCACGATGCCGACGTCGTCCCACATCACTTCATACAGCGCCTCGCGAACCGCATTGAGATCGCCGGCGGGCCGCGTGAGCGGTGCGCGGTAACGCGCAACTGCGGCGTCGAGCGCCTCCTGATCGGGCGCGTGGAAAACGCCGTTCGCCTTGACCCAGCCCGGCATCACGTCGCCCGCGATGCCGCCAAACACCGTCGAGTTCGCCACCCCGTTGCCGCCGAGACGGTTGGCGCCGTGCACGCCGCCCGAATCTTCGCCGGCCACGAATAGCCCCCGCAAATCGGTGGTGCAATCGGCTTTGAACGCGACGCCGCCCATCATGTAATGCGCGGTCGGCACCACTTCAACCAGCCCACCGGCAAGATCGAAACCGCAATCCGCGCAGCGCTCGACCATGCCCTTGAAGTTTTTCCGGTTGTTCCCGGCACCCAGGTGCCCCATGCTGATGTAGACGCCGCCATTCGGCGTGGTGCGCCCGGCGCGCATCTCGGCGAATATCCCGCGCGACACGATGTCGCGCGTCGCGCGCTCGAGCTTCACGTCGTAATTGTCCATGAAGCGCTGCTGGTCGCCGTTGAGCAGGAACCCGCCGGCGCCGCGCAAGCCTTCTTCCAGCACGGTGCCCGTCATGCGCGTGCCCGTGCCAGCGAGCAATCCGGTCGGATGGAACTGCACCATCTCCATGTCGCGCAACGTGAGGCCGGCGCGCAACGCCATTGCCATGCCGTCGCACGTCTTGTCGCCGGACGGCGTGTGGTATTTGTACATCGTCGGCCCGCCCCCCGTCCCCAGCAACACGGCCTGCGCCTGCACGAACACGAACTCGCCGCTGCGGACATCGATCATCAGCACGCCGGCCAGCGCGTCACCGGCCTTGTTCTTCACGAATTCGACCGCGCGATGTTCTTCCAGTCGGTCGATGCCGCGCGCCCATACCTGCTCGGCGAGACGGTTGATGATCTCGATACCGGTCAGGTCGCCTTTGTGCACGGTGCGGTCGAAGGTCTGGCCCGCGAACGCTTTCTGGTGGATGGTGCCGTCGGGATTGCGGTCGAAGAAGCACCCCAGTTCGTTCTCCAGCTCGTGGATGCGCTCGACCGCGAGCGTCACGAGCTTCCAGGCGAGGTCCTGGTCGGGCAGCCATTTGCCGCCCTCTATCGTGTCCATGAAGTGGCGCTCGATCGAGTCGCCCGCCGCGAGTGCCACGTTGTAGCCGCCCTGCACCATGCGCGTGCAGCCGCATTTGCCGAGCAGGCCCTTCACCGCGACCGCGATCGAAAGCGCCGGATTCGCCTGGTGTGCATGCAGTGCGGCAAACAACCCCGCCCCGCCCGAGCCGAGTATCAGAATGTCGGTTTTAAGTGTTTTCATAAAAAAATCTTGAACCGCCAAGGACGCGAAGGACGCAAAGGAAAAGCAACCGCAAGGAAACCTTTAACAGTACGCATCAAATGAAACGTTTTTCCTTTGAATTTGTCTTTCCTTCGCGTCCTTTGCGTCCTTCGCGGCGAGGCTTTCAGGATTTAACTCCAAGCGCGGCGAGCACGCCGGCGCGCTTGTCGCGCGCAGCATCATTGACCTTCGTGTACAAATTACCGCCATGACTGTCCATCGCGACCAGCAGCGGACCGAAGCCCTTGACGC
>JANNPG010000487.1:0-2998 GCA_031399805.1 Betaproteobacteria bacterium
GTGTATTGCCAGCTTCGACCTGGTCGTGAATCTGAAGACTGCGCACCAACCATGTGATCGAGTGACATGATCGAGCACAGATCGGGCGGCAGCTCGAGCGCCTGAGCCGGGCCGTAAGCGCATTTTCGATCTCGACACCGAGGGTCACTTGACGCTCCCGCCCATGTAGTCGAAGGTGACGTGAAGCAAGGCGCGCAGCCCGGTCAGCAGGCCCGACTCGTCGAGCTGAAAGCGCGGTGAGTGGTTGGGCTCGACTCGGCCCGCCGGCGCGTTCGCCGGCGCGATGCCGACGTTGAAATAGAGTCCGGGTACTTGATGGGAGAAGAACGAGAAGTCGTCGTAGGTCGTCACGCGGGGAACCTCGATCACCTTGTCGGCGCCGGCGACGCGCTGCAACGTCGGTAGCATGCGTTGCGTCAGCGGCACATTGTTGACGAGCGGGATGACGTAATCATCGAGCCATTCGACAGTCGCTTCGCCGCCGCCGCTGCGCGCAATCGCCCCGGCCGTTTCGTTCACGCGCCGCTTGATGAAGTCGCGCGTCTCCAGACTGTAAGTGCGCAGCGTCCCCTCGAGCTCCGCCTTGTCCGGGATGATGTTGAACCGGTTTCCAGCGTTGAAAATCGCGACAGTGAGCACGGACGGCTCGGTGGTGACATTGACTTGGCGGCTCTGGATGGTCTGCAGTCCGAGCACGATTTGCGAAGCGATGACGATCGGATCGACTCCATCCCACGGCCGCGCGCCGTGCGTCTGCCGGCCTTTGACCATGATGCGGAACGTATCCGAGCCGGCGCTTCGTTGGCCGGCGCGATAACCGATCGTTCCGGCGCGCGCGAATGTGCCCACGTGCAGACCGAAAATGGCCTCGGGCTTCGGATTGTCGAGCGCGCCTTCCGCGATCATGAGGCGGGCGCCGCCCTGTTCCTCGGGCGGCAATCCCTCCTCGGCCGGCTGGAAGATGAGTTTTACGGTGCCGGGCAGTTCGCCGCGCAGCTTGGCAAAGATTTCGGCGGCGGCCATCAGAATCGCCACATGGGCATCATGGCCGCAGGCGTGCATGACGCCGACCTGCTGCCCGCGCCATGTCGTCTTCACCTTCGAGGCGAATGGGAGATCGACCTCCTCGGTCACTGGCAGCGCGTCCATGTCCGCACGCAGCGCCACGACCGGGCCCGGCTTGGCGCCCTTGAGCACCGCAACCACGCCGGTATGCGCGACCTTCTCGCGCACTTCGTAGCCGAGTTTTTTCAGATGCTCGGCGACGAGCGCGGCGGTGCGAAATTCACGGTTGCCGAGTTCCGGATGCTGATGGATATCGCGCCGCCACGCGATCATGCGCGTCTCGATGGATTTGGCCTCGCGATCGAGTCCGTCGCGAACAGCGTCGCCGGCGGCCAGCGTGGGCGATATCGCGACGAAGGCGGTTACCAGGCAAATGGTTTGCGCAGCGTGAACAAATGCGAACATGGGGATCCTCCGGGATCTGCCGCGTATCACGCGGCGCTAGCGGACTCTACTACCTAGCCATTGAAGACGTGCGGTTACTCTAGCCGCCGCGATCGATGACGCCCAACTTGAAGTCGACCGCCGAAAAACGGTGTCGAATACCCCTATTCTGCATCCGTCTTTGTCATCCTTCAAGCGGATCAATCCGTTATGGGGGCGTGGCACACTAAATGCCCTGACAAAACCCCGATTCGCATGCCAATAACAGATAGGCCGTATTCGCGGCCCCAAACGACAGCCAAACCCAGGCTCCTGGACCAGGTGAGCGACGTGCTGCGCCGCAAGCATTACAGCTTGCGCACCGAGCAAAGCTACGTCGATTGGATCAAGCGCTTCATTCTGTTCCATGGCAAACGTCATCCTGCAGAAATGGGCCAGGTTGAGGTGACGGCTTTTCTGACTTATCTTGCCGTGCAACGCAATGTCGCCGCCTCCACCCAGAACCAGGCGCTGTCGGCAATCCTATTCCTGTATAGGAATGTCCTCGAACAGGAACTGGAATGGGTGGAGGGGTTCGAGAGGGCCAAACGGCCGGCGCGGCTGCCGGTCGTGCTGACCGTGGATGAAGCCCGCGCGGTGCTCGGCCAGCTTGAAGGCACGAAGTGGTTGATGGGGGGTCTCTTGTACGGCGCCGGAATGCGCCTGATGGAATGTCTGCGGTTACGCGTCAAGGATATCGATTTCGGTTACGGGCAAATCCTCGTGCGCGACGGCAAGGGGGCCAAGGACCGCGTGACCATGCTGCCGGCAACACTGATAGCGCCGCTCAGGGCACATCTGGATAAAGTGCGCAACAAGCGAAAGGAGTCAACGCTTTACCTTGTAGCGCAGTATGATGACTGCACGCGCCCGCGCAGCGTTCAGTCCTCATGCGCCAGCATGCGAATGATATAGCCGCCGGATTTCTCATCGCGCTCGAGTTTGAGCAACTGCCGGGCCTGCGCTTCTTCCAGCAGCGTGTTGAATGAGCGGAAGCCGTAATACGCTTCGTTAAAGCCGGGTTTGCGGCGCTTCAGCGCCTGCTTGACCATCGAGCCCCAGATTTTTTCGTCCTCGCCGCGTTCGGTGCCGAGCGCCTCGATGGTTTCGAGTATAAGGTCGAGCGCTTCCTGTTTTTTGTCGTCGTCGGATTTCTTCGGCGCGTCGGCGGGCGCGGCGCTCGTTTCCGATTTGGGTGCGGCTTTTTTCGGCGCGGCGCGTTTGCGCGCGGGCTTCTCGCGCACGAGGTCGTCGTAAAAAATGAACTCGTCGCAGTTCGCGATCAGGAGATCGGACGTCGAATTCTTGACGCCGACCCCGATGACTGTTTTGTTGTTCTCGCGCAGCTTGGAGACGAGCGGCGAGAAGTCCGAGTCGCCGCTGATGACGACGAACGTGTCGACGTGCGACTTGGTATAGCAGAGGTCGAGCGCATCGACGACCATGCGGATGTCGGCGGAGTTCTTGCCCGACTGGCGCACGTGCGGGATCTCGATCAGTTCGAACGCCG
>JANNPG010000521.1:0-13404 GCA_031399805.1 Betaproteobacteria bacterium
GCGGCCAGCCGGTGATCGCGATCGAGGGCGACAGCGCCTTCGGCTTCTCCGGCATGGAAGTCGAAACCATCTGCCGCTACAACCTGCCGGTATGCGTGGTGGTCTTCAACAACAACGGCGTCTACCGCGGCACCGACGTCAATCCGACCGGCAGCCCCGATGTTGCACCTACCGTGTTCGTCAAGGGTGCACGCTATGACAAGCTGATGGAGGCCTTCGGTGGCGTGGGCGTGCATGCCACGACCCCCGCCGAGTTGAAGAAGGCCATGGAAGAAGCCATCCGCTCGCGCCAGCCCACGCTCATCAATGCCGTGATCGATGAAACCGCCGGCACCGAAAGCGGCCGCATCACGAGCCTGAATCCGCAAAGCGCAAAAAAGAAATAAGTCAAACAGTTGAGCGAGGGCAGGGAGCACTCATCTGCCGCAGAATTTTTGGAGATCTGAATGGAAGCTTTAAAAGACGTGCGCATCCTCGACATGACCCACGTGCAGGCGGGGCCGACCTGCTCGCAGCTCTTGGCGTGGATGGGCGCGGACGTAATCAAGTTGGAGCCGCCGAACGGCGATGCGACGCGCGGCCAGTTGCGCGACGTGCCGAATGCGGACAGCCTTTATTTCACCATGCTCAATTGCAACAAGCGTTCGATCACGGTGAACATGAAGAATGCCGACGGCAAGGCGGTATTTGTCGAACTGCTCCTGAAATGCGACATCATCATGGAGAACTTCGGTCCCGGCGTGCTCGACCGCTTCGGCTTCACGTGGGAGAAGATCCACGAACTCAATCCGCGCATCGTCATGGGCTCGATCAAGGGTTTCGGTTCCAGCGGTCCGTACGCCGACTTCAAGGCCTACGAGAACGTGGCGCAGGCGATGGGCGGCGCGATGAGCACGACGGGGATGCCTGATGGGCCGCCTTACGTCACCGGCGCGCAGATCGGTGATTCCGGTACGGGCCTGCATCTGGCGATCGGGCTGCTCGCCGCGCTGCACCAGCGCGATCGTACCGGCGAAGGGCAATACGTTGAAGTCGCGATGATGGACGGCGTGATGAACCTGTGTCGCGTCAAATGGCGCGATCACCAGCGTCTGACCCGCGGTGACCTCCCGGAATATTCCGTGCCTACCTACAAGGGCATGGGGGACGTTCCGCGCGCCGGCAACGACTCCGGCGGCGGCCAGCTCGGCAATGCCATCCACTGCAAGCCGCACGGTGCGAACGACTGGCTCTACGTGGTGGTCCAGGAAGCGGTCTGGGGCGCGCTTGCGAAGCGCATTGGACCGGATATCGGCATGCCCGACCTCGCCACCGACCCGCACTTCCACACGATCAGCGAGCGGCGCAAGAACCAGCAGCTCATGTGGACGCTGATTAACAAGTTCGCCGAGAAATACACCAAGCGCGAATTCATGGCGATCCTGAACCCGCTCGATGTGCCCTGCGGTCCGATCATGTCGACGGAGGACCTCGCCAACGACGAGCATATTCGCGGCCGCGACATGTGGATCGAACTCGACCATCCGCAGCGCGGCAAGTGGTACAACGTCGGCATGCCGATCAAGCTGTCGGCTTCGCCGGCGAAAATCGAGCGTTCACCGACACTCGGCGAGCACACCGACGAAGTTCTCAAAGAAGTGCTTGGCTGGACCGATGCCGAGGTTGCGGCAAAGCGGCAGGCGGGCGCGTTCTCCGCGCCACCGAAGACCAAATAACAGTGGAACGACGATGAAAATTGCGATAGTTGGGCAACAGGATTTTGGGAAAGCGGTGCTCGAGGCGTTTCTCGCGCGCGGCGACCAGATCGTGGCAGTATTTTGCGCGCCGGAAAAAGTGGGCGCGCGGCCCGACGCATTAAGTGTCGCGGCGCAGGCGCGCGGAATCAAAGTTCACCAGTTCAAGTCGCTGCGCGCGCCGGAAGCCGCGCAGGCCATTAAAGATGCCAATGCCGACATCGGCATCATGGCTTTCGTGCTCCAATTCGCGCCGCAGGAATTCGTCAACATACCCACGCACGGTACCATCCAGTATCACCCTTCACTGCTGCCCAAGTTTCGCGGCCCGAGTTCGATCAACTGGCCGATTATCAAAGGCGAAACGGTGACTGGGCTGACTATTTTTCGCCCATCCGACGGCCTCGACGAGGGCGCGGTCGTGTTGCAGAAAACAACGCCGATCAGCCCTGACGACACTTTAGGCACGATTTATTTCGACCGCTTGTTTCCGCTGGGCGTGAGCGCGATGCTGGAGGCCGCCGACCTGGTGGTGGCCGGCAAGCACAAGGAAGTCGTGCAGGACGAGTCGCAGGCGAGCTACGAAGGCTGGTGCCGCGCCGCCGAGGCGAGGATAGACTGGGCCAAGCCGGTCGATCATGTTTACAACCTGATCCGTGGCTGCAATCCTGCGCCTGGGGCGTGGACGACGCACAACGGCAAAAAGTTACACATATTTGACGCGCGCAAGGTGTTGTTCCGGCGCTTTGCCGAAGTCGCCGGCAAAATCGGCGAGGTCACCGATGTCTCGGCGCAAAGTTTCAAGGTCACGGCGCAGGGGGGCATGATCGAGGTGCTGAAAGCGCGTATCGAGGATGGTAAAAAACTCGCGGGCGGCGAGGTGGCGCAGGCGGGCGGGCTCAAGCCGGGCAGCGTGCTCGGCGATTGAATATTCGCTCTGGCCCATTTAGAAAAAGGCCGCCTACGGGCGGCCTTTTTATGTTTTCTTCTGCGTAGCGAGGGGCGCTACCGCGAGCGCTTACTAACTATCTGGCCGAAGGTGGGAAATGAACGGGCATATGCATTGCTTGCATAACTATGGCTAAGGCAAGCAAAATGTGCTTTTGGAGGAAGGCGAATTGTGCTTACGACCTGCGGTTTATAGCGCACAACTGAAAAAAATCATATACTTGTCGGCAAATACCGTAAAATAATTCAGTTTTCGGCGATAACCTACTAGAATAAAAATATAAAAAACTGGTGTAAGGCATGAAAAATTTGACTTTTTGGAAGTCGGATTGGTTTCTCGGGTTGGTCGTTACGCTGGTCTTGCTGATTGCGTCCGGCGGCGATCTGATCCAGAGCCTGGAGCGCAAAGCGTACGACTTGGGGGTGAAGTCAGCGTCGCGCACGCCGTCCGATCGCATTGCAGTCATCGCCATCGATGATCAAAGCATCGCGAACATCGGTCGCTGGCCGTGGCCGCGCGATGTGCATGCCAAAATGACCGACATTCTGTCCAACGCAAAAGCCAAGACGATCGGCTACACGGCTTTTTTTTTCGAGCCCCAGGTTGACGCCGGCCTTGCCTACATCAACAAGCTGAACGAGGTGTATGCGGCGTCACGATTCAAAGGCGCGCACGACCCGGATGCCGACAAACTTGAGGCTCTGCTCGCGGAGGCGTCCGGCGCCCTCAATACCGACCAGAAGCTCGCCGAGAGCTTCAAGAAGGCCAGCAACGTTTTGTTGCCGCTCGTGTTCCAGCAGTTCCCGTTCGAGCCGCAGGGCAATCCGGACAAGCCACTGCCGGACGGTGTGCGCGCGAACTCCATCGCGATGCAAGACAAGAACGCGGACATTCTTCCCCCGCCGGGGATCAACCCCGCCTACCCGATTCCTGAACTCGCGGCCGCCACGGTGGGCATGGGCCACCTCAACGCCCAGCAGGATGTCGATGGCGCAACCCGCACGGAGCCTCTGATCGTGCGTTATTATGACCGTTTTTTTCCGTCGCTTTCATTGATGCTGGTCGCGAAGTACCTGAACCTTCAGGTTGCAGACATTCAGGCCAAGCCCGGCGAAGACGTGCGCATTGGCAAGCTGCGCATCCGGACGGACCCGGAACTGCGCATGTATACGTTTTTTTACAGCGACGCCGGCGACAAGCGTGCATTCCCGATCGATTCGTTCTTCGACGTCTATACGGGAAAAATCCCGGCCTCCAAGTATCAGGACAAGGTCGTGTTGATCGGAGCGACCGCGACCGGGTTGGGCATCTCGCAGATTACGCCAGTGGCGCCGCGCATGGCGCCGGTGGAAACCCTCGCGCATTCGGTGTCGAGTATCATGAAGGAGGATTTTTTCGTCCGCCCCTCATGGGCCGTGTGGATCGAATACGTGGTATTCCTCGTCGTGGCGGCTTATCTCATTGCGCTGTTGCCGCGGCTCAAGGCGGGCATGGGCGCAATCTGCACCGCGTCGCTGTTTTTGGCGCTGATCGTCGCGCATTTCGTGTTGATGGGAACGCAGTTGCTCTGGATTCAGTTGATGGCTCCGGTCAGTCTGCTGCTGATCGGCCACCTTGCGCTGACGACGAAGCGTTTCCTCGTTACGGAAAGCGACAAAGCGCGCTCGGATGTCGATCTCGCGCAAAGTCACCGCATGCTGGGTCTGGGCTATCAGGGGCAGGGCCAACTCGACACGGCGTTCGACTATTTTCGCAAGCTGCCGGCCGACGATTCGGTGCTCGATCTGGTTTATAACCTCGCCCTTGATTTTGAGCGCAAGCGCCAGTTCAACAAGGCGGAAAACGCGTTCCGCTATATCGCCGAGAAAAACCCGAAGTTCAAGGACATCGCGGACCGGGTCGGCCGCGCAAAGGCCATGTCCGAGACGGTCATACTCGGCGGCACCGGAGGGCATCCGGGCGGCACAGTGATCCTGCCGGGCGGCGGCGTCGAGAAACCGATGCTGGGTCGCTACCAGGTCGAGAAGGAACTCGGCAAGGGCGCGATGGGTGTCGTATATCTCGGCAAGGATCCGAAAATCGGACGCGTGGTCGCGATCAAGACGATGGCGTTGTCGCAGGAATTCGATGCGGATGAATTGCAGGACGTGAAAGACCGGTTCTTCCGCGAAGCCGAGACCGCGGGCCGCCTTAATCATCCGCATATCGTAACGATCTTCGATGCGGGCGAGGAACACGATCTCGCCTACATCGCAATGGAGTTTTTGAAGGGCAAGGACCTCACGCCGTTCATCAAGCCTGAAACACTGCTGCCATTGCCGAAGGTCATGAGCATCATCGCGCGCGTCGCCGAGGCGTTAGCCTACGCGCACGGCAACAACGTTGTGCACCGCGACATCAAGCCCGCCAATATCATGTATGAAGTCGAGAGCGACAGCGTCAAGGTCACCGATTTCGGCATCGCGCGCATCACCGATTCGTCCAAAACCAAGACCGGCATGGTGCTTGGCACGCCGAGCTACATGTCGCCCGAACAGCTGGCGGGCAAGAAAATCCAGGGCAGTTCGGATTTGTTCTCGCTGGGCGTGACTCTTTATCAGATGGCTTGCGGTCATCTGCCGTTTCGGGGCGATTCCATGGCGCAACTGATGTTCAAGATCGCCAACGAGCCGCATGTCGACATTCTCACGATTAACCCGAACCTGCCGCGGTGCATGGTCGACATCGTCAATAAGGCGCTCGCCAAGCAGCCGGAAGAGCGTTATCAAACCGGTGATGAGTTGGCACAGGCCATCCGGGCGTGCATGGCGCGCGGTGGCGCCGCCGCGGTGAAGTCGGACGTCGTGGACATCGGAATTTAGCGAGTATGTCAGCCAATCTGCGCACAGTGCTTGAAATTGCGACCGCCACCGATCCCGGCATGGTGCGTTCGCATAACGAAGACAGTATAGGGGTCGACGCCGATATCGGTCTGGCGGTGCTTGCCGACGGCATGGGCGGCTACAACGCGGGCGAGGTCGCTAGCGGGATCGCCATCGCGATGCTTGCAACCGAGATGCGTCAGGCGCTGGAAGACCGCGCACCACAGGAAGTCGACGGCTCCGGAGAGACGCTTGCCGAGCAATTCGTGCGTGAGAATTCGGCCAAGGCGAATGCCGCGATTTACCAGGCCGCCAAGAGCCAGCCGCAATATTCCGGCATGGGCACCACCCTCCTTGTGGCGTTGTTTTACGATAATCGAATGACGGTCGGCCACATCGGCGACTCGCGGCTGTACCGGTTGCGCAATGACACGTTCGAGCAGGTCACGCGCGATCACTCCCTGCTGCAGGAGCAAATCGACAGCGGCATGATCACCAAGGAGCAAGCGCGCTACTCGCAGAATAAGAATCTGGTGACGCGTGCGGTCGGCATTGATCCCGAAGTCGAGACGGAAATTCACACCTATAATGTGGAGCCGGGTGACATTTATCTGTTGTGCTCGGACGGTTTAAGCGACATGGTCCAGGATGAGGACATTCATTCGACGCTGAGTACGCTGCAGACAAATTTGTCGCTGGCGGCGGAGCAGCTTGTACAGTTCGCGAATGACAGCGGCGGGCGTGACAATATTTCAGTGATCCTGGTGCGGGTGATCGAAGATTTCTCAGTGCCCACGGGATGGTTTGCGAAATTCAGGGCTTGGTTCAGATAAATAAGGTTACAGGGATACTGCCATGGCGAAGTTGATCATGAGTTTGGATAACGCGGTGATTCGGGAAGTTCCGCTCGATAAAGAGCGCTTCACTATCGGCCGTAAAGCGCATAACGACATCCAGATCGACAATCTGGCCGTCAGCGGCGAGCATGCGTTGATAGTAACCATCCTCAACGATTCGTTTCTCGAGGATCTGGGCAGCACCAATGGCACATTGGTCAACGGCAACCCGGTCAAGAAGCATATTCTGCAGACCAACGATGTCATTGAAATCGGCAAATACAAGCTCAAATTCATTAGCGAGGCGCCGACCGGGGCCGCCTCGGTCGCCGATTTCGAAAAGACCATGGTGTTGCGCGCGCCGATGGCCAAGTCCAGTCAAACGGGCGCGGGGGGCGGCAGCTTCGGCGATACGCAGATCAGTCCGACGGCGACTGCCACGACAACGCAAAGCCAACCGCCGGCTGTCGCAGCGGCGACGCCCAGGCAGCCGGAAAAACTTGCTGCTGTTCAAATACTGACGGGACCGTCCGCGGGCAAGGAACTTGAACTGACCAAGAACCTGACTACGCTGGGCAAGCCTGGCGTGCAGGTGGCGGTAATTACACGCCGGCCGCATGGTTACTTTATTACGCATGTCGAAGGCGCGACTTTCCCGGTGCTCAACGGCAAGCCCCTCGACGCCCAGGCGCACCACCTCAACGACCACGATGTGATCGAGTTGGCGGGGGTGAAAATGGAATTTTTCCTCAAGGGCGACTAGGCCGCGATGATCGGTCGCGGCGCCTTTTTTGTGGCGCAGAGGGCGGCACGGGAGGCGGTTTGAAAAAGAACCTCGTACGCATCGGGCTGGGGCTGGCCCTGCTGCTGGCGTTCCTCGGACACGCGGCGAAGTATTACCGGCTGCCGCTGATCGATCGTCTGGAGGCCATTGTCTACGACACCCGGCTCGCATTGACGATGCCGCGCACCGTCGATCCGCGCATCGTCATTCTCGACATCGACGAGAAAAGTCTCGCGGAGAAGGAAAAGGGCGGCGAGGGCCGCTGGCCGTGGCCGCGCGATCGCTTGGCACTTCTTCTCGACAAGCTGTTCGATCACTACCAGATTGCAATCGTCGGCTTCGACGTTGTATTCGCGGAGCGCGACGAGAGTTCCGGCCTTAAAGTGCTGCAGCAGCTGGCGCAAAAGGAACTGAAGGACGTCGCGGGCTTCCATTCGACGCTCAAGCAGCTCCAGCCGCAGCTCGATTACGACGAGATTTTCGCCAATCACATGCGTAACCGTGCCGTTGTGCTCGGTTACACCTTCAACAAGGATGGGGTGTCGGCGAGCGGCGTAGTGCCGGCCACCATCAAAGGCGAGTTGCCGCAACCCGTGCTGCCGGCGGGTACTTTTGCGGGAAAGAATATCGAGTTTTTAAGTTTCGGCGGTCACACGGCGAACCTGGCTGAATTTCAAATGGCGGCGGCAAGCGCCGGCCATTTCAGTGTCGAGCCCGATGCGGACGGTATTCTGCGGCGCGTGCCGATGCTGGCCGAATTCAAAGGCGCTTATTACGAGCCGCTATCGCTCGCGATGGTTCGCATGCTGATCGGGATGCCGAAAGTGGTGCCCGGATATCCCAGCGACAAGACGTTGATCCTCAGCAAAAACTATTCCGGTCTGGAGTGGCTCGAGGTCGGCAAAATAAAAGTGCCGGTGGACGAATCGGTAACGGCATTGGTTCCGTACCGCGGAAAGCAGCAAAGCTTCAAATATGTGTCGGCCGTCGACGTCATGCACGAACGTGCCGAGGTGCCCGATCTGAAGGGCAAGATCGTGCTGGTGGGCACGACCGCGCCGGGCCTGCTGGACTTGCGCGCTACACCGGTTGAGGCGGTGTATCCGGGGGTAGAAATCCATGCCAACATGATATCCGGCATGCTGGATCGCAGCATCAAGCAGAAACCGCCCTATGTGGTTGGAGCGGAATTCCTGTCGCTGCTCGTCGCCGGGCTGGCGATGGCATTGTTGCTGCCACTCCTGAATCCATTAAAATCGTTGCTCGTGACCGTCGTGGTGCTGCTGTTGGTGTTGTTCACCAATTTGCTGGTATTCCACGCGGGCAACCTGGTGTTGCCGCTGGCCTCGGGGCTGATGCTGATCTCGCTGCTCTTCGCGCTCAACATGACTTATGGCTATTTCGTCGAAACGCGCGGCAAGAACCAGATCACCGGCCTGTTCGGCCAATATGTGCCGCCGGAGCTGGTAGATGAAATGGCGAGGAACCCCGCTGAATTCAACATGGCGCCGCGCGCCGCGGAGCTCTCGGTGTTGTTCTCCGACGTGCGCGGGTTCACCACCATTTCCGAAGCGCTGTCGCCGGAGGATCTCTCCGTCTACATCAACGATTACCTGACCACCATGAGTATGGTGATACGTGAAGGGCACCGCGGGACGCTGGACAAGTACATCGGTGACGCGATTATGGCATTCTGGGGGGCGCCCGTAAACGATCCCGCGCATGCCAGAAACGCCTTGCTGGCGGCGATGGAAATGCAGAAAACGGCCACGACACTCAACGAAAAATTCAAGGCCAAGGGTTGGCCGACCTTCAAGATCGGCGTCGGCGTCAACTCCGGTGTGATGCGCGTGGGCGACATGGGTTCCAAAATTCGTCGCGCTTACACCGTGATGGGCGATGCCGTGAATCTCGGGGCGCGATTGGAAGGCATCACAAAGGAGTATGGTGCTGATATCATAGTCGGGGAAGGCACCAAAAATGCGGTGCCCGATATAGCATTCCGCGAGCTTGACCGGGTGCGGGTCAAGGGCAAGGAAGTGGCGGTCACGATTTTTGAGCCGCTCGGATTGCAGGGCCAGGTCGAGAAGGCCAAACTCGACGAAATCAAGCTGTATGGCCAGTTTTTAAGACTGTATCGCGCGCAGGACTGGGATCAGGCCGAATTGCAATTGTTTAACCTGCAAAAGATGGTGCCGGACAGCATGCTATACAGTCAGATGTTCGTTGAGCGGATTTCGTATTTGCGCGCCAGTCCGCCCGGCAAGGATTGGGACGGTGCGTTTACATTCACACACAAGTAGCGGGAACGATAGCAACGATGAAACTCCGGATACTCGGCTGCAGCGGCGGCATCGGCGGCGACCTGCGCACCACGTCAATGCTGCTCGATCACGACATCCTGATCGACGCAGGCACCGGTGTGGGCGACCTGAGTATTGGCGAGTTGTCCCGTATTGATCACGTTTTCGTCACGCACTCGCATCTCGATCATGTCGCCTCGATCCCTTTCATGGTCGATTCCGTGGGCTGGATGCGCGACAAGCCGATCACTGTGCATGCGATCGAACCGACCCTCGAGATTCTGCGGCAGCACTTGTTTAACTGGAAGATCTGGCCGGATTTCACGCAGATCCCGGACGCGGAGAAGCCCTTTCTGCGCTACCAGGCAGTGGCTCTGGGCAAGACGGTCGATCTTGACGGCCGGAAATTAACACCGCTGCCTGCCAACCACGTGGTGCCGGCGATCGGCTACCGCATAGATTCCGGCCGCGCGAGCCTCGTGTTCACCGGGGACACCACGACCAATGATCCGTTGTGGATGGAAGTCAACAGGATAGACAACCTGCGTTACCTGATTATCGAGACGGCGTTTTGCAATCGCGAGCGCGATCTGGCGATCGCGTCCAAGCACCTGTGCCCGAGCATGCTAAGCGACGAACTGGCGAAACTCAAGCGCAAAGCCGAGGTCTACATTACGCATCTGAAACCGGGCGAGATCGAAGTGACCATGCAGGAGATCATGGAATGCGCCGGCGAGTACCGCCCCCGCATGCTGGAAAACAATCAGGTTTTCGAATTATAAGCGTCGCGCGTATCAAGGCGAGTGCCTTGACTGTGGATTATGGTATGAGTGCTAGATGAGAGGTTAGCCACCATGAGTACCGTACTCGAAACCAAGCCGGTTGCGCAGGACAATCTCGCGGAGAAACTTAATTTCTCCAAGGCCCTGCAGTCGGTGACGAACAGGATCCACGCAACCAGCAACATTGACGAAATCATGCTGGCATTGAGCCAGGATATCTGCGGGCTTTTCAATGCCGACCGGCTTACGATTTATCTTGTGAGTGAAGACAAAACTTCCATCGTCTCCAAGGTCAAAACCGGTCTCAATTCATTCAAGGATTTGAAGCTGCCGATCTCGGAGCAAAGTATTGCCGGCTTTGTCGCCGTGCATAAGAAGGTGATAAACATCCGCGATGTTTACGACGAGAAGGAGCTCAAGGCCTATAGCCCGCAGCTGAACTTCCTGAAACAGGTGGACCTGAAGACCGGCTACCGCACCAAGCAGATGCTGGTCGCGCCGGTGGTCGAAGTACAGGGCAAGGAACTGATCGGCGTGCTCCAGATCATCAACTCCAAAAGCGGGCAGCCGTTCCCGCCGGTGGTGGAGGAAGGCGCGACACACGTGTGCGAAACGCTGGCCATCGCGTTTCGTCAGCGCCAGAAGCCGGCCGCAGGGGTCAAGGGCAAATACGATCACCTGGTCTCGAACGCGGTGATTTCGGCGGAGGAACTGGAACTCGCAACCCGCTCGGCGCGACGCAAGAACCTCGACATCGAAATCGTCCTGATTGATGAATTCCAGGTCAAGTTGAGCGCCATCGGCGAGGCGCTTGCCGCCTATTTCGACGTGCCCTACGAGCCGCATAAGGCGGACCGCGTGAAGCCGATGGATCTCATGAAAAACATGAGCCGCGAGTTCGTCGAAAGCAGCCAGTGGGTGCCGGTCGATGAATCGCAAGACGGCATCGTCATATTGACGACTGACCCGGAGAAAATCCGTGGTTCCAGGGTCGTCAACAACGTCTACCCGAAAGGCAAGATCATCTACCGGGTATGCTGTGCGCGTGAATTCTCGGCGACGCTCGACTTGTTCTTCGGCAGCGGTGGCGCGTCGGCAGGCGTTGGCAATGTCGACGACGGCACCGACATCGGCGATTTGCTGTCGGGCCTGGAAGACGGCGATTCGCTGGAGGAGAGCTCCGACGACGTCGCATCGGCCGCGTCGGATAACGAAGTCGTCAAGCTCGTCAACAAGATCATTGTCGATGCCTATAAGCAAGGCGCATCCGACATTCATATCGAGCCCTACCCCGGCAAGGGCAAGACCGAGGTGCGTTTTCGCAAGGACGGAACTCTCTCGAATTACATTTCGGTGCCGGCCGCCTATCGCAACGCGATTGCGGCGCGCCTGAAGATCATGTGCGATCTCGACATATCGGAGCGCCGCAAGCCGCAGGACGGCAAGATCAAGTTCAAAAAATTCGGTCCGCTTGACATCGAACTGCGGGTCGCGACCATTCCCTCCCAGGGCGGCGTCGAAGACATCGTGATGCGTATCCTGGCCGCCGGCGAGCCGATTCCGCTCGATAAGCTTGGTTTGTCCAATTACAATCTGAAGCAGTGCAAAGAGACAATCGAAAAGCCGTACGGCCTTTTTTTCGTGTGCGGCCCGACCGGTTCCGGCAAGACGACCACGTTGCACTCGGTGCTGGGCTATCTTAATACGCCGGAATCGAAAATCTGGACCGCCGAAGATCCGGTTGAAATTACCCAGCGCGGCCTGCGCCAGGTGCAGATGAATCCGAAAGCAGGCCTGACGTTCGCCATCGCGATGAAAGCATTTTTGCGCGCGGATCCGGATATCATCATGGTCGGTGAGATGCGCGACAAGGAAACGGTCGGCACCGGCATCGAGGCATCGCTCACCGGTCACCTGGTGTTTGCCACGCTGCATACCAATTCCGCGCCGGAATCGATCATCCGGTTGCTCGACATGGGCATGGACCCGTTCAATTTCGCTGACGCGCTGCTCGGCATCCTGGCGCAGCGTCTCGCCAAGCGCCTGTGCGGAAAATGCAAGAAGCCGCATGCCGCGACGCCGGAAGAGTTGCGCCTGCTCATGGAAGAATACTCTACCGAAATGCTGAATACCGCCTCATGGAAGAAGGATATCAAGGCGGCACGCGAAAAGGTGATGCAGCAATGGGTCAAGGAGTTCGGCAACGAGAAAGGCGAGATCATGCTGAATGCGCCTGCCGGCTGCGATACGTGCGGAGGCAGCGGCTATAAAGGCCGGGTCGGCTTGCACGAGCTCTTGATCGGCACCGACGCCGTCAAGAAAAACATTCAGGAGCACGCGCGGGTGGCCGAGATGTTGGCCACGGCGCTCGAGGAGGGCATGCGCACCCTGAAGCAGGACGGCATCGAGAAGGTGTTGGCGGGAGTTACCGATATGGCGCAGGTACGCGCAGTCTGTATCAAGTAAGTCATTCGCAATGAACGAGATGCAGCGCCCGCCGGACTTCGCCAATCTGTTCGAGCGTCTGGAGCAGTTGAACCAGGTCGGCGTCGCGCTCTCCAAGGAAACCGATATCAACCGGTTACTTGAGGCGATCCTGCTGGCGGCGAAAAAGATCACCAACGCTGACGGGGGGACGCTGTATCGCGCGACGGACGACCATACCCTCAAGTTCGAAATCATGCGCAACGACACGCTCAATATCGCCATGGGTGGCACGACGCATGTCGAAATACCGTTCCCGCCGATCAACCTGTTTGACCCCGACGGCAAGCCGGTTAATACCATGGTGGTGGCGTATGCCTTCCATCATGATACGTCGATCAATATCGCGGACGCCTATACGCAGGAGGGGTTCGACTTTTCCGGCACCAAGAACTTCGACAAGAAAACCGGCTACCGTTCGCAGTCGTTCCTGACAGTGCCGATGAAGAACCATGAAAATGAGATCATTGGCGTCCTGCAACTGTTGAACGCCAAGGATCGCGCGGGCGGCGCAGTCCGCCCTTTCTCGTCGGCGGACCAGCAGCTTGCCGAATCGCTGGCATCGCAGGCCGCGATCGCGCTGACCAACCGGCTGTTGATCAACCATCTCGAGAACCTGTTCGAGTCGTTTATCAATCTGATCAACGCGGCAATCGACGACAAGTCGCCGTA
>JANNPG010000528.1:0-1929 GCA_031399805.1 Betaproteobacteria bacterium
CAACCTGCAACACTGCCGCATCCGCATCGCGGGCCGCATCGACAGCTACGTCAAGGTCGGCGATCCGACTGCGGGCAACCCATTCGTGCATTGCCCGACGTTCGAGTGGGAGGTGAGCGGCGCGGAACTCCTGGCGAGCGACGGCCGGCTGCGCAGGGAGCTAGGCGGCTGCGAACTCTTTCTCGCGATTGAACGCATCGCTGACGCGCCGACGCCGCGCGAAGTCAGCGGCACGCTCGACGTAACGCCGGACAACGGACCGCACGGCTTCCGGCCGGTCTACTTCTACGGCCGCCAGACCGACGATGCCAAGGTATGGACGTCGGCAATGTTTATCACGTTCAAAAAATAAGGATCGCGGCGCGCGCGGGTGCGCGCCGTGGATCGCCGTTACCTACGGCGCGGGAATCAACCCGTGATGCCGGTACACCGCGGCGACTTCCTCGCCCGTCAGGAATTCGAGCAGTCGCGCGCCCCACTTCCCGCCGTCGCCGACTAATCCGATATGAATGGCGCTGATGAATTGCGCGGGATCATCGTCCGCCGTCAGCGCCACCATCCCGAAGAGATCGGGGAATATGCGCGTGTAGCGCAGGGCCAGATGGAAAAAGACGACCGCGACATCGGCGCGTCCGTCGGCGACGCATTGCGGCGCCTCGCGGTGATGAATGCAGTCGCCATAGACGACGCGCGTCGATGCGCACGCTGCGGCATCGAGAAACCCGAAATCGAGCCCGTCGCGCGCGGCGATGCGACGCAGCGTAGCCGCATACGCCTCGTAACTCACGGTTTCGGTCGCCGGATTGGACAAAAAAATCCGCACCTCCGCGCGCGTGAGATCGGCCGCACCCGCAATGCGCTTGGGATTGCCCTTGCGCACCAGCAGCACGCTGCCGCGGCTGGTGACGAAGGGCGCGTGTTCCCGCACGTAGCCGTCGGCACGCAAACGCTCGAGCACCGGCGCCGGACTGATAAACACATGTGGCGCAATCGACAGTGTGAGGTTACCCATGACCACCCTGCCGGATTTGAGCGCTTCGACGATCACGCGCGGCGGCGTGGTGGCATAGAAAATGTCTTTGACTCGCGGCTGCCGCGCGCGGAAGAGCGCGAGCGCCTCGGCCAGCGCCATGTGGTGGTTGCCGTCGGAAAACACCACGAGTTGCGCCGCGCGCGCGTCGCCGTGAAAATAGAGGCAGATATTCGACGCCGGCTGGCTAAACCGGCCGGCGTCGGCGTCCGCTGGCGCCGAACCCTCGTACGGCCAGTTTAACTGCATCCCTCAGCCCCTGGCCGCGCGCATTATTGGCGCCCGCAGAAACGCTACGCGAGCTCCTTCAAACGCTGCAGCGGATTTAACCGGCTGGTCGCGCCGATATAAGCGCCACCCAGCATCAGTGGCAAGGGCCCGACACGCCACCACAACATCGCCGCAACCGTCAGTATCGTCAGCGACGCGGTAAAAATATCGGGCGCCGCGTACGGCGCCATCTGCGACAGCGCGACCGTGAGCGCGCCGATGACCGCCGCGCTGATGCCGCGCATGGCCGCCTTGATCCACTGCATGCCCCTGAATCGCGCGAGTACCGGCAGCACCGACAACATCAGGATGAACGACGGCAGGAAAATCGCCAGCCCACCGACGATCGCGCCCGCCACACCGGTAAGTTTGTATCCGACATAGGCGGCGAGCATGAGTATCGGCCCCGGTGTCAGCTGGCCGAGCGCCAGGCCGTCGACGAATTCCTGCGGCGTCAGCCAATGCAGCTGATTCACGACCTGTTCCTGCACGAAGGCCAGCATCGTAATCCCGCCGCCGAACGTAAACCCGCCGACCTTGAAGAAAAACGAACCGATGTCCCACAAACCGGGCGCGGCGTCGGCAGACGCGGTTGCACCATGGCCGGCGAGCAGGGCGACTACGGGCGT
>JANNPG010000550.1:0-5070 GCA_031399805.1 Betaproteobacteria bacterium
GTGCACGTCGTTCACGTAGGCGTGCAGCAGGCATACAGCCACCGCCTCAATGTCGAGCGCGCCAAGTTGGTCGAGCAGGTGATTCAGATCGCCGGCATCCAACGGCTTGACTATGCCGCCGCTCACGTCGAGCCGCTCGACCGCTTCCAACCGCTTGTCCCGCGGCACCAGCGGTTGCGGAATTTCGAGGTTCAGATCGTACAGGTCATAGCGGATCTCGCGCGCGATGGTGAGCACGTCGCGCGTGCCCTGGGTGACGACGAGCCCGGTACGCGCGCCTTTGCGCTCAATCAGCGTATTGGTCACCAGAGTAGTGCCATGCACCACGTCGGTCACCGCGCGCTCAGCCGCGCCGCGCGCCACCACGACCTGCCTTAACACGTCCGCCATTACCGTCGTTACCGCTGCGCCCGGGTCATCGGGCGTGGTCAGCGTTTTGCCGACCCAGATCCTGCCGCCGGGCGAGATGACGGCAAGACCATCGGTAAATGTGCCGCCGATATCGACCGCAATGCGCAGCCTTTCGCGCGTAGTTTTTGCTTTGGCTTTTGTCACGACCATTCCCAATCAGAAAATAAAATCCCGTCATTCCGGCGAAAGCGAGAAACCAGAGCGTTCCTGGATCCCGGCCCCGGCTTACGACCCGCCGGGGCAGGCCTCGCGCGCCGGGATGACGATCTAAAAATAACCGTCCATGAACGCGCCGACCCACGGCGGCATTTTCACCTCTTCCATGCGGTCGAGGAAAAACACGACCAGCACATGGGAAAAACCGGCGAGCCCCTGCAGGCCTTTCGCAAGTTTCGGGTCGAGGTGTATTTCCGACTCGATTTTCGCCCAGCCGCCCTGCGACATCTCGGTTACCGCGCATTTGACGGTACCTATGGGGTTGCAAGTAATCATGAACGTCTCACTTTCGGCTCATCCTTCATCCCCTGATATAGCGGCCGGCTGCGTTGGCGCAAGCGCCCGAATCTGTTCCCGCCGCTTGAGCCACCACGCATACGCGGGCGGCAGGAGGTCGAGGTAATCGCCGTAACCCAGTTCCTTCGCCGCATGCACCGGCCAGTTCGGGTTGTACATGAGTTCGCGCGCGAGCGCGATGAGATCGGCCTGCCCCCGCTGCAGGACGTCTTCGGCCTGCCGCGCCTCGGTTATCAACCCGACCGCGCACGTCAGCACGCCCGTCTCGCGCTTGACGCGGTCCGCGTAAGGCACCTGGTAGCCGGGCGTGCGCGGCACGATCGCCATGTTAAGCGGACCGTTGATGCCGCCCGAAGAACACGTAATCACATCGACGCCGCGCTTTTTCAACTCACCTGCGAATACGACGGTGTCAATCATGTCCCACGCGCCGCCGTCGCCGTCGACCGCTGACACACGGAAGAAAAGCGGCCTGTCCTGCGGCCATACCGCGCGCACCGTTTCAGCGACTTCGAGCGCAAAGCGCATGCGGCCATTGAGATCGCCGCCGTAAGCATCGCTGCGCTTGTTGGCGAGCGGCGACAAAAACTGGTGTATCAGGTAGCCGTGGGCGCCGTGTATTTCGCAGATATCGAAACCCGCGTCGAGGCTGCGCTGCGCTGCGTCGCGCCATGCGGCGAGCACCGCCTTGATATCGTCGACCGCCAGCTCAAGCGGCGCCGGCGCATCGGCGCGCGGCGCAATCGCGCTTGGCGACACGCCGCGCCATGGCGTAAGGCCGTGCTTCGCATCTTCGTCGGTCAGCGGTTTGAAGTTGGTCCACGGCGGACCGCACGATGCCTTGCGTCCCGCGTGGCCGAGTTGGATGGCCGGAATCGCGCCGTTCTGGCGCAGAAAGTCCGTTATGCGATGGTAGATGGGTATGCAGCGGTCGGCGTAGATGCCGGCGCAGCCGTAGGTTTTGCGCGCGCGCTCCTCGACCGCGGTCTCTTCGCAAAATACGATGGCCGCACCCCCCAGCGCAAACTTGCCCAGATGCACGAGGTGCCAGTCGGTCGGCCCGCCGTCCACCGACGAGTACTGGCACATCGGCGACACCACGACGCGATTGCGCGCGGTGAGCCCGCGCAATGCGAGCGGCGCAAACAACAACGGCGTCATGCCGCCACGCGCCGGAGACGACGGTGCAAACCGTTCATTATTCGATCTTGATGCCCTGCTCGCGGATGACCTTGCCCCATTTGGCGGATTCGATCTTGTTGTAGGCGACGAATTCGTCGGGCGAGCCGCCGACCGTCTCGATGCCCTGATTGAAAAGTTTCTCTTTCACGTCGGCGGCCGCCAGCGCGCGCACGAACTCCCGGTTCAGCCTGGTGACGATGTCCCGCGACGCGCCGGCCGGCAGGAACGCGGCAAAACTCGTCGACGACTCGAACCCCTTGAGTCCCGATTCGTTGATCGTCGGCAGTTCCGGCATCATAGCCGAGCGCTTGGTCGTGCTCGCGGCGAGCGGGCGCAGCTTGCCCACTTTCGCGAACGGCAGCGCGGTAATCACGTCCACGAACGACAGCATGGTCTCGCCGCCGAGCAGCGCCTGCGCCGACGGGCCGCCGCCTTTGTATGGCACGTGGATCATCTTGATGCCGGCCAGGTTCATCAGAAGTTCGGTCGCAAGATGACTCGTGCTGCCGGGACCGGCGGACGAGAACACCAGGGCGTCCGGCTTCGCCTTCGCCAGCGCGATCAGCTCCGTGACGCTTTTCGCCGGAACCGACGGATGCACCGACAAGATCTGCGGACTGATCGCGAGCAGGCCGACCGGCGCGAAGGCCGTGTCGTTGTCGTACTGCAGCGTCTTGTAGAGATGCGGCGCGATCGCGAACGTGCTGTTGGTGCCGACGAGCAGCGTATAGCCGTCGGGCGGCGATTTCGACACCAGCGCATGCCCGATCGTTCCGGTCGCGCCCGCGCGGTTGTCGATGATGAACTGCTGGCCGGTGTACTCGGTCAACTTGGCGGCCAGGATGCGGCCGATCGAATCGGTCGAGCCGCCCGCCGCCCACGGCACGATGACGCGCACCGCCTTGTTCGGATAATCCTGTGCGAACCCTAACCCCGTTAGCAGCAACGACAACGCCGTGACGCGAAACATCAACGAAACAATCATGGTCTTGATCTCCCGGGAACGTTTTTCGAAAGGCGCGAGTGCGGCAACCCAATTATAAGTTCGCCGCCGCTCAACTGCCCGGAATGATGCCCGGCGGCAGCGTTTGGCAATAGTCGGAAATGTCGGCGGGCTTGCACCACCACACGCGGTCCTTAAGCCGGTGCTCGACGCAGTGCTTCAGCGCCGCGCGCAGCGGATGCAGACGAAACGGCTGGCCGAACACGTAGGGATGGATCGAGATATTGCAGACCAGCGGCTCGTTCGCGCACTGCACTATCATCTCGTCGAACTGGTCGACGATCATGTCGCAGAACTCGCGCGCGCTGTGCTGGCGGTGAACGACCGCCGGCGAGTCGTTGATCTCCGCCGGATACGGCACGCACAACAGCGGGCCCGCGCGCGTGCGCATCCAGATCGGCTGATCGTCACACGGCCAGTCCATCAGATACTTGTAGCCCGCCTCTTTCAGGAGGTCGGGGGTGGTCGCGTTCTCATAGGTGCCGGCGCCCATCCAGCCCTTGGGCGCGCGCCCCTCGTTGCGGGTGAAAGTATCGGTGACGTCCCTGATGACGCGCGCCTCGTCCTCCTCCCATTTGAAGTCGTGCAGATTCTCGGCGTTGGTGCGGCCGTGGGCGACGATCTCGTCCTGGCGACGGCGGATCGCATCGAAGATTTGCGGTGCGTAGTCATAGAGCAAACTGTTGGTGTTGTGCGCGGCCGGCAGTTTCAGTTCGTCGAACATATCGAAAAACCGCCAGATGCCGACGCGGTTGCCGTAATCGCGCCACGAGTAGTTGCGCTGCGTCTGCGGCTCGCCGTGCTTGGCGTTGTCGTGGCCGTGCCCCTTGCCGAACGCAAAGCATTCGATGTTGGTCGTGATGCAAAACGCGAGGCGCTTGCCGCCGGGCCAGCTGTAATCCTTGCGCTGGGAAATCGGCGAATAATCGTAGCGCGCGTGGCGCGGCAGCGTGAGTGATGACATTCCGGTTTTACCCTCTATGCTCAGTCGATGCGCGCGCCGGACGCCCTGACCGCCTTGCCCAGTTTTTCGATTTCTGCCGCGATATGCGCCGCGAATTCAGCGGGCGTATCGGTGATCGGATCGACGCCGAGGCTCGCGTACACCGTCTTCACCTCGGGCGCGTTCACCGCCTTGATGAACTCCGCATTGAGTTTGTTGACGACGACGGCGGACATGCCCGCCGGCCCCAGCACGCCGCTGTAGAGCACGACGTCGAACCCCTTGAGCCCGCTTTCCGCCACCGTCGGCACGTCGGGCATCGCCGCATTGCGCCTGGGCGTGGTCACGCCCAATGCGCGCAGGCGCCCGGCTTTGACGTTCGGTATCGCCGGCGGCATGGTGGAAAAAGTCACCGCGACTTCACCCGCCAGCAGCGCCTGCACCGCCTGCGAGCTGCCCTTATAGGGCACATGAATCATATCGATGCCGCCCATGGTTTTGAACGTTTCCGCCGCGAGGTGCAGGATCGTGCCATTGCCCGATGACGCAAACGGGATCTGCCCCGGTTTCGCTTTGCCAAGCGCGATCAGCTCTTTCACCGACTTCACCGGCAGCGATGGATGCACCACCAGCATCAGCGGGCTCGACGCGACGAGCGTAATCGGGGTGAAGTCCTTGACAGTGTCGTACGGCAGCTTCTTGTAAAGACTCGCGTTGATCGCCTGTGTGGTCATGTCCTGCATAAAGAGCGTGTAGCCGTCGGGCGGCGCTTTGGCGACCAGTTCGGCGGCGATCGTGGTGCCGGCACCGGCACGATTGTCGACCACGACCTGCTGGCCGATCTGCGCGGACAAGCGCGCGCCGATCGCGCGCGCGAGCACGTCGGAAATTCCTCCCGCGGTGAAGCCGACCACCAGGCGTATCGACTTCATCGGAAAATCGGATTGCGCAAGCGCGCTGCCGTCCGCTACGGCGACCGCCGAAACGGAAATAACGGATATCAAACGAAGCAATCTCA
>JANNPG010000578.1:0-3113 GCA_031399805.1 Betaproteobacteria bacterium
ATGTATAGAAGGGTGAACGGGTTTGCCCGGTCGGCGTGGTGCCCGTGCCCTTCGATACCTCAGGACATGCTTCTATACATCAGCACGAACGGACTTAATCAGAGCTTCCTTAGATGCGAGTTGTAAACCGGACAATACTCCCGTGCGGTGCATCGCCGAAACCGGGTTTCTCGCGGGCCGCTTGCAGAAAAGGCATGAACGATGGCCAGGAAAGTGTACACGCCGGCGCAAATCGTCAAGAAACTGGGCCAGATCGAGCGCCTGATTGCCGGTGGCAAGCCGGCGGCTGCCGCGTGCAAACGCGCCGGCGTCACTGAACAGGTCTACCGCCGCTGGCGCAAGGACTACGGCGCGCTGGCGAAGCGCTTGAACAAGCTGGAGCCGGCGCTGAAGGCGCGCGACTTCGAACTCACCGAATCGCACGAGCAGCAGACGGCCACGAATGAAGTGCTGAAAGTCATCAGCAGCTCGCCGACGGACGTGCAGCCGGTATTCGACACCATCGTACGGAATGCAGTCGTTCTCTGCGATAGCGTGTTTGCCAACGTGTTCCTCTTCGACGGTGAGCTGCTGCATTTCGTCGCCAGCGACAATCACGATCCCGAGGCCCTGAAGTTGATACACAGCGTCTATCCGGTACGCCCGAACATCTCACTAGTTGCGGGACGGGTCATTCTGACCAAGTCGATTGTTCGCCTGTCTGATGCACTTTCCGATCCAGACTACGACCGTCGTTTAGCCGTCGCCTGGAGCTGGCGGCGCATGTTGGGCGTTCCAATGCTGCGCGAGGGCAGTCCGGTCGGTGTGATCATGGTCGGCTGGCGCGAAGCGGGTCCCGTCCTCAAGAATCACGAAGAGCTGTTGAAGACTTTCGCCGACCAGGCAGTAATTGCCATCGAGAACGTGCGGCTCTTTAACGAGACGAAAGAGGCGCTGGAACACCAGACGGCAACCAGTGAAATCCTGCGCATCATCAGCGCTTCGCTTACCGAAACCCAGCCGGTGTTCGATGCAATCGTAAAAAGCGTAGCGCACCTCTTCGGCAGCGTGAATGCGTCGCTCCGGCTCATCAAAGGAGAGCGGGCCGAGTTGGTGGCGAGCACCTCGTCACAACGCGAAACTGTCGAAGACTTTCCCGTACCGCTTGACGATGCCGGCATACCGGCTTCCCGGGCCATACTGCGGCGGGAGATCGTGCATTCTTCCGACGTGTTTGCGGAAGAGTGGGCTAGTCCGAGGGTCAAGCAGCGGGCCGAACAGAGAGGCTTTCGCGCGATCCTGGTCGCTCCCATGCTGCGGGAAGGCAGTGTGATTGGCACTATCAACGTGAATCGTGCGACACCCGGACTTTTCACCCACAAGGAAATCGCGCTGCTCAGCACCTTCGCCGACCAGGCGGTGATCGCGATCGAGAACGTACGGCTCTTCAGCGAAACGAATGAGGCGCTCGAACAGCAAACGGCGACCGCCGAAATCCTGCGTGTGATCAGCAGCTCGCCTTCCGATTTGCAGCCGGTCTTTGAAGCCATTCTCGCTCGCGCGATCGGGCTGTGCGAAGGCAATGTCGCAGTCTTGTGGCGCTTCGACGGCAGTCACCTCAAGGTTGCCGCGCACAAGAATGCATCTGGCGTGGCATACCTCGAGGAGCACCCGCTTGTACCCGGGACTTATAACCCCACACCGCGCGCCGCGCTGGAGCGGCGCATTGTCCATGAGCTCGATGTCTTCGCGAACCCCGAGTATCGCCCGCTAGTCCCACGCGGCACCGGCGGCAGTAATCAAAGTTCGACCGTAATCGCGGTTCCGCTTCTGGGGGAAGACGAGCTGCTCGGCGTCATCACCATCTGGCGCTTTGAGAGAAAACCGTTCACAGAAAGGCAGGTTGCGCTGCTCAGCACCTTCGCCAACCAAGCGGTGATCGCGATCGAGAACGTGCGGCTGTTCAAAGAGCTGGAGACACGCAACCGCGATCTGAGCGAATCCCTTAACCAGCAGTCGGCGACCGCCGAAGTTCTCAAGATCATCAGCCGGTCGACGTTCGATCTGGAACCGGTGCTGCAAACGTTGATTGAAAACGCCGCGAAATTATGCAATGCAGACACCGCGATAATATTTCGACCCGACAACGAAGGTAATTGTCGCCCGGTCGTACAGTATCAATTTGATTCGAATCCTGAGCTGCTTATCCGCATGCAGGAGCACCCTTTCCGCCCCGATCGGGGATCTACCGTCGGCCGCGCCATGCTCGAGCGCCGCACGGTGCACATCACCGACATTCGGACCGATCCCGAATTCACGAGACAGGACATCTCCAGCATTAGCGGTTATTGCACCACCCTGGGCGTGCCGATGCTGCGTGAGGGAGAGCTGATCGGGGTAATGGGACTGATGCGCACCGGCGAGCCGCAGCCCTTTACCGAGAAACAAGTCGAGTTGGTGACGACTTTCGCGGATCAGGCAGTAATCGCCGTCGAAAATGTGCGGCTCTTTAACGAGACGAAGGAGGCACTCGAGCAACAGACGGCGACCGCCGAAATCCTGCGCGTGATCAGCGGCTCCCTGACCGACACGCAACCCGTATTCGACGCCATTGTGTCGAGTTGTCTGACGCTGTTCCAAGGTAGCCGCATTATCTTGGCGCTGGTTCGCAATGATCAGATAGAACCTGTCGCTGTAGTCGATGCCGCCCACGGCGACATTCAGAAAGATCCTCCCAAATACTATGACCACTATCCGCTCGACCGCGATACCGCGGCTGGCGCTTGCATTCTGGATGCGCGGGTGATCCACATACCCGACATGGTAAAAGCGGTCGAGGAATTTCCGCGTGTGATGGATTTTTCTGTCCGGCACGGACTTCTTTCGGGTCTCTACGTACCGCTGATACGCGAGGACCGGGCAATGGGCATGATTGCGGTGCGGCGCGCCGCCACCGGCGCGTTCACCGACAAGGAGATCGCGCTGCTCAACACCTTCGCCGACCAAGCGGTGATTGCCATCGAAAACGTGCGCTTGTTCAAGGAAATTCAGGAGAAAAGCCGCCAGCTTCAAGTCGCCAGCCAGCACAAATCGGAATTTCTCGCCAACATGTCGCACGAACTGAGGACGCCGCT
>JANNPG010000596.1:0-6244 GCA_031399805.1 Betaproteobacteria bacterium
CCGAAGCCGAATACGAATGGCAGGGGCGAGGAATACCAGATCTGGAACAGCGACCACGCCGCCGCGACGATCGCCAACAGAGTTCCGACTCTGCCTTTGGGGTCGCGCCCGCCGAAGTCGGCCTCGGCAACCAACCGCTGCAGATCAGGCGCCTGCGGTGCCCGAGCGCTTGTCGTCATGGCTCCCCCTGAAAACAAGAAGGGGCGAAACTTGCGTTTCGCCCCTTTTGCCGTGTCTGACTCTCGCCGCCTACTTCAGCCAGCCCTTCTCCCGGTAGTACTTCGCCGCGCCATCGTGCAGCGGCGCCGACAGGCCGTCCGCGACCATGTTCTTCGGATCGAGGATGGCGAGCGCCGGGTGCAGCTTCTTGAACTCGTCGAGGTTGTCGAACACCGCCTTCACCACCGCGTACACCGTATCGGCCGGAATCTTCGAGGACGACACCAGGGTGGCCAGCACGCCGTAGGTTTCTGTCGCCTGCGGGTTGTTCGGGTACAGGCCCGCGGGAATGGTCGCCTTGGCGTAGTAGGACTTCTCCTTGATCAGCTTGTCCACCGCCGCACCGGTCAGCGGCACCAGCCTCGCGCCGCACACCGTGGTCGGATCCTGGATGTTGGCCGACGGATGACCGACGCCGTAGAAAAAGCCGTCGATCTTGCCGTCGCACAAGGCAGCGCCATGTTCGTCGGCCTTCAATTCCGAGGCGAGAGAGAAATCGCCCAGCTTCCAGCTCATGGCTACGAGCAGTTCCTCCATCGAAGCCCGTGTGCCCGAACCAGGATTGCCGACATTGAACTTCTTGGCCTTGAAGTCGGCGAAGGTCCTGATGTTGGCCTCCTTGCGCGAGAGCACCGTAAACGGCTCCGGATGCAGCGAAAATACGGCGCGCAGATCAGTATGCGCCCCGTCCTTGAACTGAGTCAGGCCCCTGGTCGCGTTGTACTGCACATCGGACTGCGACATGCCCAAGTCCAGTTCGCCGGCCTTGATCGTATTGACATTGAATACCGAACCGCCGGTCGACTCCACCGAACAGCGGATGTTGTGCACCTTGCGGTCCTTGTTCACCAGGCGGCAAATCGCGCCACCCGCAGCGTAATACACGCCTGTGACACCTCCTGTGCCGATGGTTACGTACTTCTGTTGCGCGTGCGCAGCCGATGCAGCAAGGCTGAGGGATCCGGCGAGGGCAAGCGCGGCGGCGATGGCGGTGATTCTGCTCATGGGGGGGACTCCCTCAGGGAAACGTCAGGCTAGCTTATCGAAGCGCGCTCTACGCAGCAAGCGCCGCAGGCGTTCCCAGCGTTGCGATCAATGCCGTGGAGAACTTGCCCACCAATTCGTCGAGCTGCGCTACTTCGATGATGAAAGGTGGGGCGAACAGCACGTGGTCGCCCTCCACACCGTCGACAGTACCGCCCATGGGATAGCACACGAGTCCGGCCCGCAGCGCTTCCCTCTTCAGGCGCACGTTGATTTTCCTGTTTGCATCGAAGGGCCTTTTCGTGGCGCGATCCTGGACCAGTTCGAGTGCCCGGAACAGGCCGCGGCCGCGAATCTCACCGACGTTTGGATGCCGGCCAAAGGCGGCGCGCAGCTTTGCATCCAGCAGATCGCCCAGGGCGTTCACTCTTGCAAGCAGGCCATCCTCGTTGAGGCGCTTCTGCACCGCCAGCGCCCCCGCGCAAGCGGCCGCATGGCCGAGATAGGTATGGCCATGCTGGAAGAAGCCGGATCCCGCGATGATCGCCTCGTAGACCTTCGTGGTGGCGATCACCGCCCCGATCGGCTGGTAGCCCGCACCCAGGCCCTTCGCGATGCAGACCATATCCGGCACCACGCCCTCTTGTTCGAACGTGAACAGCGCCCCGCAACGACCCATGCCGCACATCACTTCGTCGAGGATCAGCAGCACTCCATACTTGTCGCACACCTCGCGGATGCGCTTGAAGTAGCCAGACACCGGTTCGACGGCGCCGAGCGTGGCCCCCACCACGGTTTCCGCCACGAATGCGATTACCCGGTCGTTACCCAGCCGCAGAATCTCGGCTTCCAGTTCCGCGGCAAGGCGCACGGAGTAGGCTGCGTCGGACTCGCCTGCCTGCCTGCCGCGATAGGAGTAGCACGGCGAGACATGCGAGACGTCGATGAGCAGAGGTTCGAATTGCTTGCGCCGCCAGGCATTTCCACCGACCGCGAGCGCTCCCAGCGTGTTGCCGTGGTAGCTGCCGCGCCGCGCGATGATGTGCTCACGCTGCAACTCGCCTTTCTCGACGAAATACTGGCGCGCGAGCTTGAGCGCGGCTTCGACGGCTTCCGATCCGCCGGAAACGAAGTAAACCCTGTCGAATTCCCGGGGCGAACGGCGGATCAACTCGTCGGCCAGCGCCTCCATCGGTTCATTGGTGAAGAACGAGGTATGCGCAAACGGCAGGCGATCGAGTTGCGCCTTGATGGCCTCCACCACCGCACGGTCGGTATGCCCCAGACAGGAGACGGCGGCGCCGCCCGAAGCGTCCAGGTAACGCTTGCCGTCGCGGTCTATCAGATAACAGCCATCACCGCGTACCGCAACCGGATAGTCGTTGTTCGGGTTGCGATGAAATACATGGCTCATGCGACCCCCGGGATTTAGGCGGCCAGCCTGTCGTGCAGCAAAGTGCGCCGCATCTCGAGTTCGCGGGGCAAGTGGGCGCCGAGCTTGCCGAGCAGTTCGTCGTGCGAATGCAGTTCCTCGGCCCAGGCATCGGGCTCGACCCGGCTGAGTTCGGCGTACTGGTCGCGGGTGAATTTCTCGAGCCCGCTCCAGGACAAATCCTCGTAGCGCGGCATGATGCCCAGCGGGGTGACACTACCTTGCGCGCGGCCCTCGCAGCGTTCGACGATCCACTGCAGAACGCGCATATTCTCGCCAAAGCCCGGCCAGATGAATTTGCCGGCAGCGTCGCGGCGGAACCAGTTCACGCGAAAAATCTTCGGCGGTTTGGCCACCGCCTTGCCCATCTTCAACCAGTGGGCGAAATAATCGCCGATGTTGTAGCCGCAGAACGCGAGCATCGCCATCGGGTCGCGACGCACCACGCCCACCTTGCCGGTGATCGCAGCAGTCGTCTCCGATCCGAGCGTCGCCGCCATGTAAACGCCTTCTTCCCAGCTCGGCGCCTCGACCACCAGCGGCACGGTCGAAGCGCGCCGGCCGCCGAACACGAAAGCGGAGATCGGCACACCGGCAGGGTCTTCCCAGTTCGAATCAATGGACGGGCACTGCGCGGCCGGAACCGTAAAGCGCGAGTTGGCGTGCGCGGCGAGGCGTCCCGTCTGTTTGCCTTGTTCCGGTGTCCACTCCTCACCCTGCCAGTCGATGAGCCTGGCGGGCGGCGTGTCGGTCATGCCCTCCCACCAGACGTCGCCTTCCGGCGTCAGCGCCACATTGGTGAAAATGACGTTCGAACACAGCATCTTCATTGCGTTCGGATTGGTCGTGTCGGAGGTGCCGGGCGCGACGCCGAAAAAACCCGCCTCGGGATTGATGGCGTTAAAGCGGCCGTCTTTGCCGGGCTTCAGCCAGGCGATGTCCTCGCCTATGGTCGTAACTTTCCAGCCGGCGTAGGACTTGGGCGGAATCAGCATGGCGAGGTTGGTCTTCCCACAGGCCGAGGGGAAGGCGGCAGAAATGTAATGCTTCTCCCCGCGCGGAGATTCCACGCCAAGAATCAGCATGTGTTCGGCCAGCCAGCCTTCGTCGTGCGCCATCACGGACGCTATGCGCAGCGCGAGACACTTCTTGCCCAGCAGCGCATTGCCGCCGTAGCCCGAGCCGAAAGACCAGATTTCGCGCGTTTCAGGAAAATGCACGATCCATTTTTCCTTCTCGTTGCAAGGCCAGGCAACATCCTGCTCACCCGCCGCAAGCGGCGCGCCTACCGAATGCACGCACGGTACAAACGCACCGTCCTCGCCCAGGTGCTCGACCACCGCTTTGCCCATGCGCGTCATGATGCGCATGTTGACGACCACATAAGCCGAATCGGAAACCTCCACACCGACCTGGGAGATATGCGAGCCGATCGGACCCATCGAGAACGGCACCACGTACATCGTTCGGCCGCGCATGCAGCCATCGAAGAGCTTGCCGAGCGCGCCGCGCATCTCGGCGGGGTCGACCCAGTTGTTGGTCGGACCGGCATCGTCCTCGCTTGCACTGCAGATAAAGGTGCGATCCTCCATGCGCGCCACGTCGGTCGGGTGCGACCGCGCGAGATAGCTTGCCGGGCGAAGTTTCTCGTTCAGCTTGATCAATGTCCCCGCGTCGATCATCGTCTGGCAGAGCCTGTCGTACTCCTCCTGCGAGCCGTCGCACCACACGACGCGTTCGGGCTTGGCGAGCCGGGCAATTTTCGCGACCCAGTCGCGCAACCGGCGATGACGCGCGTAGCCTGGCGCGTTGGAAATATCAGTACCGGGATCGTTCATGCCGTGGACTCCAAAATGAAAACGGCCCTGGTACCGGGTCCGCGAGCCGCGCTTGCCGTACCCTGGGGTTTACGGAGCCGGAGCTCACGTGCCCTGACACCGGGCCCATGTTCTAGATTTGCGATGCACGGAATTGTAGCAGCGAGGCCCAATCCCGGGCGAGTTGGAGACGCGCCCCCGCGGAATACGGTTTGCCGCGAAGCACGGGTCCGTTTCACGCTTCAACCTATTGTATGCCTATACTTTTTTAAGCTTGCCCGGCGCACCGACTGCAGGAATATTCTTCCGCTGACACGCGAAGTCAGCTCAATGCGGGTAAACGCTGATCGCGACGCCGCGTCCATCCGAACTCACCTTGATGAGCGGACTGGACAGATCGGCCGACTCGACTTCGGTAACGCTGCCGCCGAACTTCGAGTAGCGCAGTTTCCAGGTCCCGGCCGCATACGGGAAAACGTGTTTGCCTCCCCAACTCAAATCGAAACTTTCGCTGGCGATGCCGGGCTCGTTCACGTCGCGCCAGATTTTCGCGGTGATGCGCCACACCACCTTCGCCGCCTGCTCTGCGCCTTCCATCGCCGAGACGGTCGCGCCCCGCAGCGTGCGCGCCCGCCAGCAGACGCTATTATCGTTCTGCGTATGCAAGGCCAGACCAAGCCAGTCGGCTTTCTTCTCACCCTCGCCACCCGTTATCCGGGCAGCGGTGCTGGTCCCCGCGCCGATTCTCCATCCGTCCGAGAGTTCCTGCGCCGACAGCGTCAGGCAGCGGCTTTCGTCGGGTTCTGCCTCGTTTGCATCGACTGCAAACTCTTCCGAAGTGCGCGCTTTTTCCTCGCGGCGGACTTTGACGATCTTGTGATCGATCGTCGCACGGCCGAACGAGTACGGCAGCACGCCCAGCTCGACGTCGAACTTTTCGACCTGTTTGCTCCAGGGAACCGTGATTTCCGCCTTCTTCCAGACGATTTCCTGCGGTTCTTCGACGCCGAGGTCGGCGGTAAGCACCGAAAACGCAAGACTGTCGGACCGGTAATCGAAGGCCTTGTGCGACTTTCCTTCGACCTTCAATTGCGGGACCGTTGCGTCCGCGTAGGACGACGGAAAACTTCCTCTTACTCTGACCGATTGAAACGGCAGGGAAGGAAACAGGAAAATCGGGCCGTAGGAACCGAGCTGCGGTGCGGTGCCGGGGACGCGCAATCGATCGGCGAGGAATTGAGCACGGTCACCCGCCTCCTTGACAGTCTTGTTCGAGGTCGAGCCCAGACTTGTCAGCACGGATTCCAACTCCCTCTGGAATCCCCGCTCCTGCTCGCCTATCTCGGCAGTTTTCAAGTTCAGACTGTCCTTGTAGGCTCCCCGAGCCCGCGCGATCGCGCCTTCGGCCTGTAATCCGGCCACGACTGAGGTTTCCCGCTGGTTCTGCATCGCCTTTTGTACCTGGGACTGCACCTCGGTCTGGCTGTCCTGGAGAAACGCTCCAAACGTGCCCGGGGCAGGCGCCGCGCGTTCGATGCCTGCGACGCCGGAAATGCCAATGCCACCGACGACGCCGATAGCGAGGGCAATCGGGCCGTATTCGGCGACAGCCGCAAGCACGGCGGCACCGGCAGGGGTCGCGAGCGCGGGACCGATCGCGGCACAGCCGCCGAGTGCAAGCGGGGCTGAACGAGGTCAGCGACGTTATAGGGAATCGTCTTAAATTCCATTTCCTGTTCCAGATGATTCGTGATCATCAGTGTCTCGTCCTGAATCGAGTAGACCAGACCAC
>JANNPG010000600.1:0-5018 GCA_031399805.1 Betaproteobacteria bacterium
GCGCCCGGCCGATTGCAATGCCGGTCTCGTCGCTCAGACGTACTCAGGTGAACTCAAGCTGCCTGCTTTTCAACGCAACTGGAAGTGGAATCGCCAAAAGGTAATTACGGTATATGACTCGCTCCCTTAAGAACGCGGAAAAGTCGGATAATCGGCGTTTCGGCTAATACCCAACCTCCCCGGAAATATGGATACGGCACTCAGCGGTACTTTCGGTCACTGCCCGGTCGGACCCGACGCCCTGCAGGGCATCCAGCGGCAGCAAACCAATCCGGCGCGCTGGAATGGCGTCAACTGGCCGGAGTTTGCCGCAACATTGCGCATGCAGGATGTCGAGTTGCTGGAGGACATCGCGGCGCGCGGCGCATTCGCCACCGACGCCGGCGGCACCGCTTACGGACTGCCGCACGGCGTGGTGATTGCGCGCAGCGCCGCACAGATTTCAAATTTGCTGCGCGCCGCACAAACGCACGGCGTGCCGGTCACAGTACGCGGCGGCGGCCTGACGACCGAAGGCGAATCGGTGGCGTTCGGCGGCGTGCTGCTCGACATGACCGGCATGAGCCGCGTGCTCGAGATCGACGCCACAGCACTCACCGTGCGCACGCAGGCGGGCATCTTCTGGCACAGCCTCGCCGAGGAACTGCGCCGCGAGAACCTCGATTACCTGTCGGCGCCGCTCAACCTCACGTCATCGGTCGGCGGCTCTCTCAATGTCGGGGGCATCGATGTGAATTCGCCGCGCCTCGGTTGCAGTGCCGATCAGGCGGTGGCACTGCAAGTCGTGACGCCGACCGGCGATATCGCCGAATGCTCTGACACGCAGAACGCGGAACTTTTCGAGCGCGTTATTCTCGGTTACGGCCAGTTCGGCGTGATCACCGAGGCGACGCTCAAGGTGCGCACGTATACGCCGATCCGCATGCATTATTTTTATTACTCTTCGCTGCGTCTAGCAGTCGAAGACCTGCAGATGCTCGACCGCAACGACGCCAGCGATTATTCCGGCATCCTCACGATCATGGACTGCGCGGTCAATCTGCTGGTCGCTTTCGACTCGCCCGAGCGCGCAGCGACCTTTCAATCGGACTGGCAGCCGCGCCTGCGCGGGCGCGGCGAATTCGGCTTCGCGCTGTGCATGCTGGGCCGCTATGCGCTGCGGCCGTGGAAGCTGCCCGAAGCGATGTATCTTTACCGGCGCAAGCGCGAGCTCTTTCCCGAGTTCAGGCGCCCGGAATACATGCGCAACGGCGAGATGCACGACCGCACGGTGGTGTTCTCGCGCGCGGTGTGGAAATTCTGGGGCAACCGCCAGATGGTGATACCGGACATCGCGACCTCGGTGGAGAAATTCGTCGCAGCGGTGGAGCGCGGCAACGCGGTGTGCCGCAAATATTTTCCGCATTACACGCTGTACTGCGTCGGCATCAAACTGCGCGCCGACCATCGCCCGCACTACGAGATGTCGTGCATCCCGCCGGACGCCGAGGGCTGGGCCTACGGCTGCGAGTTTGAACCGATGATCGGCGACGCGGTCTACAGCCGCGACCATTTGCAATCGTTCAAGAACGCGATTTACGATATCGGCGTCGACATGGGGGCGAGCTACTATCGCTTCGGCGGCATGATGAAAGGCTATATCCGGCGCGTGTTCGGCGACGCGGTGGTCGACCGCCATCTGGCGCTGAAGCGCGCCGCCGATCCTCATATGATTCTTAACCGTGACGTGATTTTCTGATGCTGGGCTTTACCGCAAGCGCGAGCACTTCCAAAGCGGGCTACACCGCGTGCAGCGGGTGCAGCCTGTGCCTGCTCGTGTGCCCCGTGTGGCGCGGCACGCACGATCTGCGCCTCACGCCGCACGGCCGCGCCAAAGCCCTGCAGCACGGCGCGACGCTTGACGATATCGCGCCGTCGATCGCGGCGTGCACGCTGTGCGGCGCGTGCGAGCCGGTGTGCCCGGAAAATATCGGGCTCGTCGACATGCTGTTGGAGCTGCGCCGTGCCTTGCCGCCATCGACGGTCGCGCAAAATCTGCGCACGCGCATGCAGGTGCTGCCGCCGCGCCCGCTTGTCACGACGTCCAAGTCCGCCCCGGTGTTGCTCGCAGGCGCGACATTGTCCAGAAACCAGGCGCTGCTCGCGCGCATCAGCATCTTGTTGGGTGATAAGCGCAAAATTGCAGTCGAGAGCGACAACGGCGCCGACATCGCATTGGCGCTGGAGATCGGGGCCGCGGTGCCGCCGCAACGCATCGAGCGCTTTCTCGCCCCGCTGCGCCAGCGCGACACCCTGGTCGTCGGCGACGGGCTCTTGCTGCGCAGCCTGCGCGCGTGGTTGCCGCGCTCGCGGATCGTCAGCCTGGGGGTCGCGTTGAGCTCGCTCGCACCGATCCGGCAGCGCCTGCGCGCCGGCGACCTTTATGTGATCGAGCCGCGCGCCTATCATGCGGACTATGAGAAGCTCGTCGTGTATTACGACAATCTGCGCGCCGCGACCGGCTGCGCCATGAATCTCGATCTGCAGCGCATCGCGATTCCGGCGACGGTGTCCAATCTCCCGCAGCGTCTCGGACGGGAAGCGCCCGCTGATGGCGAACAACTGCGCTGGCTGCTCAAGGGACAGCGCATCTCGCGAATCGTCGTCGAAAACGTGGAGGATCGCGCCGCTTTTGACCAAGTCTGTGCGATACCCATCGTGCATCTTGCCGAGTTGGCGGATGACGAGACGTTGCCTGAAAGAGAGCAATCCTGATGCGCACGGTTGACGTCATCATCGTCGGCGCCAGCCTCTCCGCGGCGGCCGCCGCCAAGCGCCTGGTCGACGCCGGCCTCGAAACCATCGTGCTCGAGAGAAAGTCGCTGCCGCGCCACAAGATCTGCAGCGGCATCCTGTCGCCACGCGGGCATCGTTTCTTGCTCGAGAACTTCGGCCCGCTGCCGCGCGAGGCGCTGCACGAGCCGACCGCCTGCCGTGGCGTGACTTTCCACTTTCCGTCGATGGTGTCGATGTCGATGGATTTTTTCGGCGGCACCACGCCGCATCTGCACCGCAAGTACTCCGATTACTGGGCGATCAAGCAAAGCGGCGCCGAAATCGTTGATGAGACTTCGTTCGCCGGCCTCACCGACAACGGCGATCACGTGCTCGTCCACGCGCGCAAAAACGGCGCGCCGGTCGAATACCGCACGCGCCAGGTCATAGGCGCCGACGGGCCGAGTTCGCTCGTGATCCGCTCGATCTATCCCGATTACCCGAAACAGATCCCGTGGTTCTTCGTCGGCCAGAAATTCCACGACATCATCGACTGCCCGCTCTCCGCGGATTATTTCCATTTCTGGTTTCACCCGGGGCTCGGCCACTACACGTGGAGCCACGCGCGCGACGGCCGGCAAATCGTCGGTGTGGGCTTCAAGCGCGGCGACAATTTCGCGCAAAAGCACGAAAACGTCGTGAATTACCTCGCCGACAAGCATGGCGTTAAATTGAAACCGTATACCGAAGACGAAGGCTGCGGAGAGAATTTCGGGCCGTCGCTGATCAACCGCTACGTGTTCGGCAAAGGCAACGTGCTGATCACGGGCCAGGCCGCGGGATTCCTCAACATGATAGGCGAAGGCATGAGCTGCGCGCTGCACTCCGGCGCGATCAGCGGCGAAGCCGTGGTCGAAGCGCGCCTGCGCAACCGCCCGGTGCAGGAAATGTACCGCAAAATGATCGCGTCCGAAGTGCGCCGCTGCTCCGACCAGTGGAACCCGCTCAAGATCGCCTTCGACCGCCCGCACGAGGCCGACTTCCCGGCAGCACTCATGGCGCTCTCCTGGCGCGACCGCGCAAAAGTGCTGCGCGACATGTGGCGTTTCATCGTGCTCTATAAGGAATTTAAATGGGGCAGGCAGATTTTTCGTGCGGCCATGCAGCGGCCGCTGATCGGCGGGTATTCCATGCAGCGGTGGTTATAGCGCACAATACCGGCTGGAGCGCACGTCAACCACCGGCGGATTTTAAACGTTGTAAAAGCATGCTGACCCGCGAAGATCTCGAAAACGACACTCTGCGGAAAAACCGCGACCAAAACCCGCATGGCTTGCCCCTGGTTCCCGAGAACGAATTCAACGCTTCGCTCGAACGCGTACTGGCCAACTGGAATCCCGCGCACGATTTGTGGGTATTCTGCTACGGCTCGCTGATCTGGAACCCGCTTTTTCACCACGTCGAGCGCCAAAACGTCACCGTCCACGGTTTTCACCGCAGCTTTTGCCTGCGCTCGCGCCATGGGCGCGGCTCGGTCGAGGAGCCGGGCCTCATGCTGGGCCTTGATTTGGGCGGCTGCTGCAACGGCGTCGCGCTACGCATCGCCGCGGACCAAGTGCGTCACGAGCTAATGCTGGTCTGGCGGCGCGAAATGGCGTTGGGCTCGTACGCACCGCGCTGGATCACGGCCCGCGCGGGCGGGCCGAAACTGCGCGCAATTGCATTCGTCGTCAATCACGCGCACCCGCATTACGCGGGCAAGCTGCCGCTTGAGACAATCATAAAAATCCTGGCGACGGCCAAGGGCAGATTCGGCTCCGGCGCGGATTACCTGTACCAGACCGTGGACTGCCTCGCCAAACACGGCATCCGCGATTCGTACCTGTCGCGGCTGCGCGACCAGGTGATGAAGCTCACGCACGGCGTGCATCACCCGATCGAGTGTCCCGAGATCGGGGCTTAACGGACTGCGTCTACAGCGCTTCCGGGCGCACCTGCGCCTTGCGGATGACCGCCGCCCACTTCTCGGTCTCGGTTTTCAGGAAATCCGCGAACTCGCGCGGCGTGCCGGCGACGATTTCCGCCGCTTCGTTTGACAGCCGCTCGTTCACGTCTTTCGATTTCAGTACTTTCACCACGCCGGCATGCAGCGCGCCGACCACCGGCGCAGGCGTTGCCGCCGGCACGAACATCCCGTACCAGCCGGTCACCACAAAGCCGGGCAGCCCGGCTTCCGCGACGGTCGGCAGCTCGGGCATGGCGAC